>CAZLGZ010000009.1:0-17721 GCA_964558965.1 uncultured Flavobacteriaceae bacterium | reverse complement strand
TGAGATGATAATAGAATAAGGCCTAAAACGAATTGTATTAATCCGGAATAACTTCGATTACCAGTTGAAGAAAAATTCATACTAACGATAGGTGTATTCAATTACCGCTTTACGAACAAAACTGCGATCGATCTGTTTTCGGATCATTCGATTACTCTCATCGAACTCATAACTAAAACGTAAATCATCACCGCCAAAAGTCAGGTACTTCGAGAATTCATTGTTTTCCTCAAAAAGAAAAGAATTGATCAATACCGAATTGTTATACCCCCCTAAAGTTCGGGTAACCCAAGTCCTAAAGGGTCCTGTTTGTAATGGTGTTTCTAAATATTGATAGGTAATAACCCGGTCTTCAATATTTGTAAAGGAGGAAGAGAAGGTTTTTGTCACGGGTAAATCTCCATCATAAATGACTTCAATAGAGCTACCGCTCGGCGATTCACTGCGGTAAATGATTCCTTCGGTATTGATGAGGTAGCGGACACTGCTTAAAACACTTCCTTGGGTATCTACTCGCTCACTTAGAATTTCGTTCCCGCTGTAGGTAAAGTTGGTATAAATGGTATCCGGACTAATTGAATTGTAAGTCCTTCTTTCTATTTGTTGAATACGCCCGTTTTCGAAACGGTAAAACACATTATTCAGCAGGACTCCGTTCTCGTCCACTGCACGCGTTTCAGAATACAACCCATTCGCTCCGTAAATAAAGGTGTCTTTTCTAAACAACGCTCCTGAAGCATTGTAGTCACGGGTTTCAACAGGTTTATTATCCAAAAAATCGGCTTCCTGTGAACTTACAAGCTCGTTGATTTCAAAGTTCTCGAGACGCGCTTGCAGAATATTACCAGGGGTTTGTTCCGGCGGTGAATCATCTGTTCCGCCCGTACCTTCTGAACTACAAGCCAGAATTAGGAACATCATAAAAAGAAAGGAAAAGATTCGGTTAATGGTCATTCGAGTGCTTTTCCTTCCAATTTACAACTTTCGGAAAGACCCTTATTCTAGGCGTTTGTACATTTCTATAATAACCATGGTGGAATCTGGAATGTACTGGGTGTAGGTGGAATCCGTATATTCAATATGAATAGCGAAATCCGAATTTTTGGCATAAAAATCTCGAATGGGAAAGGCAGACGCCTTGATGTGTTCATACAGGGTATCCGCTTTGACTTCATAAGTTCCCACACCATACATATCGGTGGAATCCGCTTCGAAGGAATTGATCCAAATCACATGGTTATCGGCGTACATCTTGTACTGATTTCTCTGCTCAGTAAAAATCGTATCCCCGGTTTCGGCATCTAGCGCATGAAAGGCAGACATCTTCCAGGTTCCTTCCAGAGGGTCTTTTACCGGTTCATTTTCGGTATCAGCTGTGTCAGGGCCTGAAATGGACGTACAGGCCGCAAGAACCCCAAACAGGGTCAAGAGGAGAACTTTTTTCATCTATATCGAATTATTGGTTACGTCTAATGGAGTTAGCAAGTCGGTAACCCATCGAAGATGGCTCTGTTTAAGATACAAAAAGTTCAGGATATGCTATACAACCCCCTCGAATCCAGATGGATTAGCCAAGACCTTCACCAATTTTTGAATTCCTTCCTCTTTCTTTTCAAACCCAGCGATATGGGTGAGAACTTCTTGAGAAGCCAGGGTATCCATTAAGCGATCATCCCCATAAAGACTGACGGTTCCGTCTCGGCCCAAGGTGTACAGCATTTCATTTCGCCTCCCGGCATAGGCCAAGACAAAGTCGGCCAAAAAGTTATAGGCTCCTCGGGTCTTTTTTACTCCGGGCTTACTGACCGCAGAGAGGTCGCTATTGCCCCGAGCACTAAATTCGCTGCAATCAATCACCTTGCCCTGGTGGTTGATATAGCTCTTTCCTGATATAACCTGGCAGCCCGCAGACCAATTGTTGTGACCGTTCCCCGTCCAGTGCACATTGATGGTAATATTAGGATTGTCTAATCCACGCTTTCCGGTAGGGTTGGCTTCAAGCCCCAGTTTAATGTCTTGAGGGGTAAGGGAATTATCGTTATCCCAGTCTCGGAAAACCAAAACTCCCTTTGTCGCTGGCTTTAGCGCCTTGTAGACTTTGTTGTGACTGCGGTTGCCCAGGTAATGCCATCCGAATTTATAACGGTGCTGGCCTTCGATCAAATAAGGCTCAAAGCCACTGACTGTGCGATCACTCGCACTGGGTTTGGGATCCGTGGAACCCCAAAATTTAAAGACATGGCCGTTCATAAGCAGCACAAACAAATCATCATTTCCGCGCTGGTGCTGCCCATCATCGTGGTGGCACCGAATTCCAATTAAATGAATATCATTCGAAAGAAAAGTCCACTCATCCAAAGGCAGGCTGTCTGAAGGCTTCGAAAACTTCTTGAGTTCATTGAACTTGAACAGATCCATATTCGTTTGCAAGTGCTCGTCTTCCGCCAAATTCATTTGCCGCTCAAAATCATCTCGGGTTTTATTCAACAGATTGAGCCAGTGGATATACTCCGAGGAGGCGTCGGGTACCGGAAAGTGAAAAGGATTGGCGGCGTCGATTCGAGGCCCCCACTCGCAGTATTTGCCCTCGTCCTTCCAGCGGATCATGTGGTTGTGAGTCCCGTTACCCACCCGGCCGTCCGGCAGGCCTATGGCCGGATCTTCCATCGTACGGACGTACTCCTGAAACAAACGTACAGACGCCAGGGTCTTGTATCCAAAAACGCCGTCCACCTCAGCAAACGGCATAAATCCATGCTTACTTAAGAAGGCTTGCAGAGCACTGATATCATTGCCTTTGATCTTTTTCGGTTTCACCCATTCCCCTTCCGCTTCACCGCGAAACTTGACGTCCTTTTTACTCAAAAACCACTGTCCGTAAAACTGGTGGTGATAGTATTTAAAATAGGGCTTGCGTTCGTTCTTATCCCAGTGTCTGAAGGCTCCTTCATCCACCATACCCAGGTGAAGAACGGAAGCTCCTGTGAATTTGATTATTGCCGCCATGGTTTGGTTTTTTGTAAACTCTTAAACTTAGTTGGTTTTGCTCGAGAAGAGATTACCAAAAGGTTAAACTGCCCGAAAGAGTGTATCGTTGACACCTAAACTTATTGAATTTTAGGTATTTTGAGGCAGTTAAACCAAACACTCCACGCATGAATTTCAATTCGATTCCCCAAGCGGTCTATCTGTTCCTTGCCTTAAGTGCTATTTCTGCCCTGTTGGCTCTTTCGTTTCGATTTACCATGAGCAATTTTGATGAACTCAGCTCCACTTCTTATGGCTTTTTGGAGGAGGCTTATAAAAAAGAGCTGGCTCAGTTGCGCGAGAATCCAGCGGATCTCCAGGAGAAGAAACTCAAGGTACTCGAGAACAAAGTTCTTATTCTGGAAGACCACAAATTGCACCACATCACCCTTGTTGAAAAACTTTTTCGATCCAACTACGCGACCTTTACACTTTTCCCGCTACTTTCGGCCATTACCGCCATTCTGGCCTTCTTTTTAATTCAACGGGGATGGAACGACAGCCACCTTTTCCTCAAAGTGTTTTTTGTGTATTTCGCGGCTCTTTCTGCCCTGGCAGGCGTTTACCCGGAAGTCTATCAACAAAACAAAAACATCAATAAAAACCTGGAGTCTTACCGAAACCTCAGCAAGATTCAAAAGTCCATTTTCAACTATGCTTTAACCGCCGAATCGGACTCCATAGAAAGTGACAGCTTTCGGGTCTTTATCGATTCCATCAGTAAAATGGAACAACGCTACAGCAACCAGTTGGATTTTGTGATCGAAAAACGCTCCACCGAAGCCGAAATTTTCGAGCAATTGAATTCTCAGTAAGTCTTGTGAATTAGGCATTTTCGGCCTTGGCATACTTCTGATAGGCCTTTTTCATGCGGGTGTGGTACTTGTTGGTGCGGTATCCTGGACCGTTGTAGCCTTTGGCAAATTTGGTCCAGTTTTTCTGTTGCAACCAGTGCAAGAGGGTGTCTCCTTGAGAAACAGTGTGTTGAATGAACTGCCCAAAGGCCTCGAGGTGTTCTCGTTCGTGCTCCTTCATCTTCTCGACATAAGCCTGAACCGTCGGGAATCCCAATTTTTCATGGTGAAAGCCCATGATTTGAAAAGCACCCCAGGACGCCGAACTGTAGGCGGCATCTTCGACGGCTTGTGAAGTACTTATTCCAATGGCCCGCTGCAATCGACCATACTCGCCTTCTCCGCCGACATAATGCTTGCGGGTCCAGCGTTTGTATAAAATATCACGGGTTTCGTCTTTGACAAAAAGAGCAGGATTGAGCCCTCTTTTGATGAGTTCTTTCCAGAAGACATGGCCTTCAAAAAGGATAACCGGTTTTCCGGACAGCAAGAATCCCTTACCCCGGCTTTCGACCTCATTCACAGCCTTCACTGCAGCCAATTCCAAATCGTATTTCTGGGCAAATGCCATCAGGTCTTCTTCCCCAAGCAGTTTGTTGTTGTAGGTAATAACCTGGTGCTTTTCAATGAGGACTGCCCAGGTTTTGGGCCCTACGATCCCATCGACGACTAAACCGTTCTTGCGTTGAAAGTCACGAACCGCACCATCGGTATCGCTGCCAAAAAAATTAGAGACAAAGACATCATAGCCAAGGGCAACGAGCATTTCTTCCAGCACGTGAACATCTTCTCCTTTTGATTTGTATTGCAGCGTGGTCATAGGCAATAGGATTGGGACTAACTAAAATATACTGATTATTAACGGAATAGAAGAATTTTAGCTCTTCGACCCCAATTGACCGATCAGCGGTTCATTTCGTCCATGATTTCTTCAATGGTTCCTTCTACTATGGGGTGTTCCAGCATATGAATCATATACTCATAGGCCCGTTCCGACATCAAACGACTGACCGCGGGTTCAATCACGGGAACATCTCCCCAATAGCGATCGTCGTACTTCTCTATAATTCTTCGTATTTCTTTATTGTTGGCCATCGAGATCTGGAGGAGTTGGGCATCGATCTCGTCCTGAGGTATAGGATCTCCACTGTTTTGGCAGTAGAGCGTTTTGCCATAAAGCGCCTTGACTTCTGCCACACTGAAATTGTGGGGTAAATACAAGGTGTAAAACCCGATCCGATCGTGTTTGGCATCTAGGCGAGACAGCTCCGATTTGATGTAGGTCGGCAACATTTCGGTTGCGGCAACAGAACTGAGTAGAGAACTGAGTTCTGAATAAGAGTTGACTTCCTTGGCTTCGCACTGCAATAAGCGATCAATAACAAACCGGATGTAGAGGTTCTTGTCGTTGACCACATTGATAAAGACGTTCTTCTGTTTCAAGGAATCCAGTTCCTTCACTTTTTCTTTGTGCTGGATGGCTTCAAAAAGTTTGTACACCGAAAGCAAGCCGGAGTTTTCGAAAATCCCCCCATCGTTGAAGTTCCCTTTGGTTTCGATTAGGGCAGCCGGGCTAAGCAGCGGAAAGCGGTTTGACGTCGAGGCTGCATCGTAATAACTCAGCGTCAAGGAAGGACGGCTGGGTTGGGGATTCATTCTAAAATCGCGGATTTCCAAGATATCGTCTGCGCCGCGATAAAGAATCTTACGAGCCTCTGGGTCTTCCACTTTAACACTTACCGCCATCCCTTGATTTCCGGCCACATTGGTGGTATTCGCTATGAGAATGGGGTAGTTGTTTTCTAAAGCGACTTCCCGATCATATAGGGACTTCCAGAATTCTCGGTAGCCCTTCCTCTGATAAAAAGCGGGTCCATTTTCGGTGAGAATTGCATAGCGCTCCATGGCCTTTTCGGACCGGTTAGACACTTCCCATTTTAAAGGGTTAAAGAGGTAATAAAAGGTATCTCGGCCCAACATCTGGTTGATATCCATCGATAAGATATTCTCGGTAGCCACTTCATGGATGTAGTATTCCCAATCGTTTGGTGCATTGAAGTGAGAAGAGGCGATGGCCGAAAGATTCATCAGCCCCATCGTTCCACCGGAAACTCCTGAAATACCAACCGTATGCCCTAAAAAGCGGTTGTCTTCCTGTTGAAGTTGATTCAGCACGGTCAAGGTCCAGGCATTGGCCTTCATCCCTCCTCCGTAAGCCCCGATATAAAAGCGGGTCTGATCCGTTTCTACCAAAGACGCTTTGTACTCTTCCAAACTCAGCTGTTCGGCCTCAATCGCTTCAATTGGTCGGAGGGAAAAAATATCGTTCCCAATGGAACGTGTAATTATATTCAGAACCAAGAGCACGGCTGCTGTTCCCGCGAGAGCATTGACAAATCGAATGGATTTTTTAGAACGGGCGTAGCGGTAATAGATGTAATTCTTGGTCAAAGCAACCAGGAGACCGTAGTAATTGAAAAGGTAAAGCAAAATGATCAGGACGGTATTGATACCAATAGCTTTGAAACTGTTGTCTACCACCAAGACTTCTGCTCCAGGTAGATATTCCTGAATACGGGTAATCGCGCCCTGCGTATTGATATTCAAATAGACCAACAAACCGAATATACCAACACCCACCAGGGAGTTGAACCAGAGGTAACCCGTATTGCTACTCAAACGACCAAACCCTAAGTAGGTAAAGAGGTTAAAAAGCCCACCGCTCATTCGACAGGGGTGCTGGGCAAAAAAACTGTGCACTTGTCTTTCGTCTCCCTCGATCAGCCGCTGTTTTTCGGAAGCGTCAAAGCGCTGTAATTCCAGCGCATCGGTTTTGCGAACAAAAGCCAGCGCTGAACCGGGCATATGCGGACTGTAGCAGGTAAAACGAAGCAGAGAGCGCACCGCGCGGAAGTAGGCAAAAGTCAGGGTTTGTAAAAACACACAAACCAAACTGAGAATAACCAGGGCTTCGTTGTAGCGGTAATTGGCCGCTTCTTCCGGAATACTCCAGAGCAAGCCAAAAAGTACAATATGGGCGATGATTGCGATCAAAAGAATCAAAAAGTAGCGCTTGACTGGTTGGTGAATCAACTTGAGCTTTTGCTGCCATTTTTGATCATTGGGTTCCTCCATATAGGAAGCCTCTTGCTCGTCTTCATTCCTTTTACTGGGGAGATAAGCCAGGCGGTTTTCGTCTGGCGTATAATCATTATCGGCAAAATTGGGTAGCTTTTCAAGAAGGTAGTCGTAGGTGTAATCATACCACTGGTCCTTGCGTGAAGAAACCTGGTACAAAAGGACAGCTCCGATGGCGAACAGAATGACCGCCAGATGTTCGGTCTGCATCAACCAGTTGAAGTTTACTTCGGAAGCATAACCAATCATAAAGAAGAGAGCGGAGTAAAAACAGACCCCCAACATCCTCAGCAGAATATTATAAGTTCCCTCCCTTTGGCTAGTTCTTTCGGACCGAAACTCTTCCTTAAATCGGTAATGTACTACCCCAAAGAGCCCAAATAATTTGAGCTTAGAAATGAACCAATCACGCTTGTCTTCGTCAATATTGAAGTAACTCGGGTAATGGGTCAGGGCAATAGCAAAAGTGGGAGCCAAAAGAAGTAAGAGCAGCAGGTTAATGGGCTCTAAATAGAGCTCAACGACGATGGAATTCACCTGGGATGCACGAGGCAAAAAGAAGCCCAAAACGAGCAAGATCAAGATGCTATACACCGAAGAACGCAAAAACCGCCAGAGGGTACCCAGGGTTTTCTTGACCACGGTACGCAGGAAGGTATAACCAAAAATGAGGAATACGCCGGAATAGGCGATGATTTTACTGAGGTAGAAAGGATGGTAATAAGCCTTGTTAATCAGGTAGTGACTATTCTCTAACATATCACTGAGGTAGGCCCCGATACAAAGCACCGTAAAAAGATAAAAGAGCCAGGACGGAAATCGCTCCGGGTTCATCGAACGCTGTTTGTAAAAAAACTTCCAAGCGATGAGGAGCAAGAAAAAGGCCCAAATAAAATCCAAAATAAAAAAACCATAGTACCCCATCTTCAGGTACATATTCCCATTATTGCCGTCAACCAGTTCTCGTACCAGGTCCGGATTGACTTCTGCACCAAACTGCGGACCGTTCACTACCCCATCGATATGGAAGAGGCTTTGGGTAATGATCATGCCGATAGCCAACAAAAAGAAGGCAGCAAATTGCTTGCTGTAGACGACTTTACTGAGAAGGATTTCCCGAAGGTTTGTCATGGTTATTGGTTTTGATTGTGGCGAGGCCAGGGTTCAATTTAGTATAAAAATGGCCCCAATACCACTCTTGCGTTCAAGTTTCTATGCCCAAAGAGACTAATAGATCTGAACGCGCCTGTCCTTGAAAAAGATTTTTCCTTTGGTTAGCCAGGAGATTCCAAAGGCAAAGAGCATCACTGTTTCTAACCAGAATATGATATCGATTTTATCCATCAGGGCGAGCCATTCCGGACTCCCAAAATACTCCACAAAGGTTCCTTCTATGTACGGTTGCAGGCTCCCTCCCTTTAGAGAGAAATACCCGACCAAAAGTGCCAAGCAGGTAAGCATCACGTAGGCCGAACGGCGGTATACCCGGTTTCTTCTTTTCTTGTTGGGACCCCACTGCCATTTGGGTCGGTCAGACTTGGTAAACAGAAAAAGAGAAATAATGGAAAGGGTAACAAAAAGGCAAAACGCACTGATTAAATGGATACGAGCGACGATAGGATTACTCACTTGGCGAACAGCATGACAACTATCGATCATGGAATCGTTGAATCCTGTCGGAAAAAGAGCCACCCCCAAGGCAAAGATCGCTGCCAGGCGGGTAGCACTCACATCATAGCGGTCATAGCCTGTATAGCAAAATAAAAAGAGGGCGATCGCACAGAGGGTACCCACCAGAACATCCCGCATCTGGGTGTGGTAATAATCACTGATGGAACTTTGAATTTCGGGGCAATTGCCCACGAGCACAGATCCCACAACCAGCAAAAACGGAATGGAAATCGCGATGTATCCGATGGTTTTTCGGAGCGAGAGGTACGACATGATCAGGACCTCTCTACGGTAGAATGCAGCCATAACAGGGGTGGATTGATTCGACTTTGATTAAGGTAGATTTTCCTCCTGTGGCTAGTTGTTTTTTGTTAGACTATTAGAATCAAATTCAATGCCAAAGCATTTTTCGAAGAGCATCCTTCCGTGGGAACCTTAAATGGGTCGGTAATTTTTCGTCTGTGTTACAAGCACTTGTTGTTAAATCTTGTAATTTTCTTCATCCATGCCGCGCTACTGTATTGTCGATATCGAAACCACCAACGGGAAGCTTAAAGGAAATAAGGTCACCGAAATCGCCCTGTTCCTCTGGGAAGAGGGGAAGTGCATTGCCGAGTACGAAAGTTTGGTGCAGCCCGAAATCCCCATCCCTTCCTTCATTGAGGGGTTAACGGGCATTTCGGATGCAATGGTGGCGGATGCACCCCTGTTCTCCGAAATTGCTGAAGAGGTAAGGTCCTATTTGGAAGGCGCTGTCTTCGTTGCTCATTCGGTGCAATTCGATTACAATGTCTTGAAAGCCGAATACGAAGCCTTGGGCCAGGAGTTTAACTACCCGAAACTCTGCACAGTTCGCTTATCACGAAGTCTGGTGCCAGGACTCAACTCTTACAGCCTAGGCAAGTTGTGCAGCAGTCTGGGCATTCCACTCTTAAATCGCCACAGGGCGGGAGGAGATGCGCGAGCCACCGTCCTGCTTTTTGAGCATTTACTTTCTCTTCCCAAAGGTCCAGGTACCGTTGAACGCTTTTTAAATCGTCGCAGTCGCGAGGCCAGTTTACCTCCGGGAATTGAGGCGAAAGAAATTCAAGCCCTTCCTGAGTCTCCCGGTGTCTATTATTTTCACAATGCCCAGAACGAAATCATCTATGTGGGCAAAGCGGTGAATATCCGAAAGAGGGTATGGAGTCACTTTTACAGTAAAACCACGAAATCCCAGAATATCCGAAAAGAAATTGCCTCGGTCCATTTCCGTTTATCAGGATCCGAGATGCTGGCTCTTCTAATCGAATCAGGAGCCATTCAAGAGCTCTGGCCCAAATTCAATCGGGCGCAAAAACGCCGTAATCAGAGCTATGCCCTGTTCACTTACGAAGACCGCCAAGGCCTGCAGCACCTGGCCTACGACCAAGAAAACCGGGTACCTTCTGTTCTCTTGCGTCTGCCCTCGGCTAAACATTGCGAATCCGTACTGACCGAACTCTGTGAGCGCAGCCGTGGTTGCCCGCGGTACTATCATTTGCTCCGAGGCGCAAAAAACTGTAGTGGCCACTCTTTAGGTCAATGCCAGGGGAATTGTTCAGCAGCGAAAGATGCAGGACAACACAACCAAAAAATTCAAGAAAGTTTGAACTGGCTGCGAGAAAACCAGGAAGACCAGATCGTTCTTTTACCCGGCAGAACAGAGGGAGAAAGGGCTTTTGTGTTTATCGAAAACGGACAATACCGGGGTTATGGCTTTGTACCAGAAGATCAAGGCTATGCCCATTGGGAGGACCTGGAACCCTTTTTGGTACCTTGCCGTAATACTCCCGAAACCCAGAGCATACTGCTTTCTTTTTTGCTCCGACCAGATAAACGAATAAAAATTGTAGGAAAGTCCCTGAAGATTAGTGGTTAATCCCTACTTTAGATCAAAACCAAGACCATTAAGCGTGGCCGCTAACCCCTTTAGAAATTTTAAAATACGCCCCTTAAGCCAGCCAATCATTGGCTTTGATGACACCCAGATCATCTTGTTTGGTACGGTGATCAATACCGCTATTTTGATGGGGGTTTTCTACCCCAATATGTTGTTCACGGGGCCCTATGACAGGTATTTTGCCCTTTGGTTAGGGATTCTCGTCTTTATGTTTATTCACTGGTACGCCATGCGCTACCTGTATTTGGAATTGGTACGGCGATACCCGGGCTTTGATAACCGCAGACACCGTATCGCTCGCTTACCCCTTGTTGTATTGGCGTATTTTGTGATCACCCTGGCCCTGGATCTGATCACCGATCCCTTCCTGGTCATTGACGATCCCTTGCACGAAAAGCCCCCTTTAACGAGGGAATTGGTAACCGGGTTAGTGATAGCATCAGTGGACATCGCCATGTATGAGTTTTTGCACTACATCATCGATTTAAAAAACCGCAGGATCAAAGAAGAAGAATTGAAAAAAGAAGCTCTTAATTCTGAATTGGTGGGATTACGGAACCAGCTCAGCCCCCATTTTCTATTCAACAACTTGAGTGCCTTGCTTTACCTGATCGAGAATAACAAGGAGCGGTCCATTGATTTTGTGCACAAGCTCTCTTCCGTGTACAGCTATATTATTCGACACAGCGAACACGCCTTGGTCAGTTTATCCGAAGAGTTGGAATTTGTAAAAGCTTACTCCTTCCTGTTGGAAGAACGCTACGGTAACAACCTGCATATTCAATTTTCTATCGATCCAGTTTACCTGAATCACCAACTGGTTCCACTAGCCATTCAATCGGCTGTCGAGAATGCGATCAAGCACAATTCCATTACGCAAGCTTCCCCTTTGCATATCGAAATAAAAACAGAGGAAGATTATTTAAGTATTCGTAATAACTTACAACCGAAAAGAAACCCCCACGAGAGAAACGGTACTGGTTTGAAGAACATCAACAGTCGATTCAAATTGGTGACCGATAAAACCATTGAAATTCAATGGTCAGATAATTCCTTTTTGCTCAAGCTGCCTCTGCAGCGTAGCGCATAAAGTGGTAAACCTTTAAGGCTTCAATGACAGAAGAAATAAAAATTGTACTAGTTGAAGATGAACCCATAACGGGAGCCTATCTTCAAAATTTGCTCCAAAAATCTACCTTCCCCTGCTCCGTCGTTCAGACCTTGGACTCCGTGCATGCCGCGGAAGAATTCTTTCAATCTCAAAGCAGTTACGACCTGGTCTTAATGGATATCCACTTGGGAGACGGGACTTGTTTTGACCTTCTTAACAGTGTTCGGGTGGACCAACCCATCATCTTCTGTACCACCTTCGACTCTTACGCGATCGAAGCCTTCCGATACAACAGCCTCGATTATATTCTCAAGCCGGCACAATTACAGGACATCGAGAATTCCCTACGCAAATACCAGGAACTTCAAAGTAACCAGCGCACGGAATACCTCGAAAGAATGGACCAGATGATGGAAAACCTGGTCAATCCAGCCTATAAAAAGCGATTTCTAATCCGATTCAAAAACAAACTGACCCTGGTCAATATCGAGCAGATCATGTGTTTTTATTCCGAAGAAGGTAACACCTTTCTTTTGGATACTATGGGGCAGTCTTACCCGATTGATTATACCCTCGATCGCTTGGAATCCTTGATCAATCCCCATGCCTTTTTCCGCATAAACAGAAAGGCCATCGTCTCCATGGACTTTATTCATTCCGTGGAAGATTACTTCAATAACCGACTCAAAATTCGGCTGACAAAAAAGAATGAAATGGATTTAGTGGTCAGTCGCAATCGGGTAAAACCCTTCAAGGACTGGTTGAAGAATGCTTAGTCGTTAAGTTTGTTGTACATGCGAATCACAAACCACATCCACATCACAAAGATGAGGGTGACCACGATTGCATAAAGTAATAACAGAGCGTCCACTATTTGTTGATCTTGAGGTAATTCATAAATCCAAGAATGGTCGGTGCCCAAAAGCCAATGAAGATGGCATCGAGCTTGCGCCCACTAAAAAAAAGTACCTCTGCAACAACTATAATCGAAAGGACCACGACAAGCATCAACACGTTGATCCATCCTAACTTCTCAACAAACGATTTAATCATGAAAGCGAAGAATACCAGATTTTGTTTAAAGATAGACTTTATTCCCTAAACAGGAAAAAGACAGACCTGAAACTCTTGAATCCCTTGTGAATACTGAAATCCTTCATGTAAATTGGCCTGATTTACGGCATAAGGATAAAAGCTGATAGGTTCAACACAAATCATGTTTTTCACTTCGGTCCACAGCATAAAGTGGCCAAAACCTTTGCTTGTAATCTTCAGATCCCGGGCGTCACGCAAGACAATTTCACTGGTCTCAGGTACCTCCAGGGCCCGACTTCCCACTGCCAGGACTTCCTCCAAAGAAATGCTTCGGTCTCCGACAAGAACCTGACTCTTATCGGTGGTTAACAAAAAGGCCGGATGGTAACCCAGCATAAAGGGCATGTCTTTTTCGGCATCAATAAGGAAGGTGATCTCCAGATGATCTTCCGCAAGGTGAAAACGCTTCTCAAAGACAAAAGAATAAGGCCAAACCAACCATTGGCGCTTTGATTTTTCAGGATACTTGGAATTCTTAATCGGAGTTCCTGCTTGATAGGCTTTGCGATAGACCAGGGTGTCCTCCATCTGCTGACTAAGCTCGTAATCCATCTCCCGTAAATGGCCATGTTGGTCCAAAAGAGCGCTCCCCCTAGGCACCTGCACCTGAAACCCAGCCTCGTTGGTCGGTCCTATGATCGGGAACATTTCTGTATCGGCACTTCTCCAACCCGGGTTCCCTTTTTGGTGAATGAATTCGTGTCCTGCCTGTTGAAAACTCACCAACTCCCCGGCTTCGACACGGAGGGACAGATCCCCCTTTTGAAGATTTGCGATAGTCTGATCCAAACTGCTTTTTTTATTAATCGATATAACCCATTTCGCGCATCCAGTCGTCGTTAAACATCTTGCCTACATAGCGACTCCCGTGG
Source organism: uncultured Flavobacteriaceae bacterium (assembly GCA_964558965.1). Lineage (GTDB taxonomy): Bacteria > Bacteroidota > Bacteroidia > Flavobacteriales > Flavobacteriaceae > Aureicoccus. Next base: position 4,032 of record CAZLGZ010000009.1, on the reverse strand, counting down.
TCGTGGAAAAGCACCACCACCACATCATCAGGACTAAAATGTTCCTTGAGCTGCAATAGACCTTTTACCGCAGCTCCAGCAGAATTCCCAAGGAACATGCCCTCTTCTTTGGCCAATCTTTGGGTGTAGACCGCTGCATCTTTATCGGTGACCTTAGTAAAGCCATCAATGATGCCAAAATTCACGTTCTTGGGCAAAATATCTTCCCCGATTCCTTCGGTGACATAAGGGTAGATTTCGTTTTCATCGAAGATGCCCGTTTCGTGATACTTCTTAAAAACCGAACCGTAGGTATCGATTCCCCAAACCTTAACTTTTGGGTTTTTCATTTTCAAATAGCTTCCCACTCCCGAAATGGTTCCGCCTGTTCCTACCCCCACGACAAAATGGGTGACCTTGCCTTCGGTCTGCTCCCAGATCTCTGGCCCTGTACTTAAAAAATGTGCCTTGCAGTTGGAAGGGTTATCGTATTGGTTGACATACCAGGCATTGGGAACTTCTTTTGACAAACGACGGGCTGTGGAGTAATAACTGCGTGGATCCTCCGGGGGCACATCGGTAGGACAGACATGCACTTCGCTCCCGACGGCTCGAAGAATGTCCATTTTTTCTTTGGATTGCTTATCGCTGAGAACACAAATCATCCGGTACCCCTTGACCACAGCGGCCAAAGCGAGACCCATTCCGGTATTTCCGGAGGTTCCCTCTATAATGGTTCCTCCTGGCTTGAGTACCCCAGCCGCTTCTGCATCTTCCACCATCTGCAAGGCCATACGGTCCTTAACCGAATTTCCGGGGTTAAATGTTTCGTATTTGGCCAGTACCAAACAGGGCAATTCTGCCGTCAATCGGTTGAGTTTGACCAGTGGTGTTCCGCCAATGGTTTCTAGAATGTTCTCTGCGTATTTCATAAGCGGCACAAAGATACAGTTTCCTGCAGGCCCGCTTCCCAAAAAGCTGGTTTTCTTCTCGCCGATAACAACGAACTAGGCGAATCGAATCGCCTTGACTGGAGCGATCTTACTGATAATAAGTGAAGGCAAAAGGAGCATGGCAAGACAAAGCAGCAGCACACCAAGATTCAGTGCTGCCCAGCTCCCTAAAGGCAAATGCACGGGTACATACTCAATATAGTACTGCTCCGGATTCGGAAAGCGAATAAACCGGTACTTGGACTGGGCGTAGATAATCCCCAAGCCCAAAATATTTCCCCAGAGCAAGCCCAGAGAAATCAGGTAGACCGCATTGTACAGGAATACTTTGCGAATACTCCAATTTGTTCCTCCCAAGGCCTTTAATAAACCAATCATGGTCGTCCGTTCCAAGATCAGCACCAAAAGAGCCGTAATCATATTGATCCCACCGACCAAGACCATAATCCCGATGATAATGGCGATATTAAAATCAAAGAGTCCAATCCATTCAAAGATGGTGTAGTACTTGTCTTGAATGTTTCGGGTATCCAAATAAGAAGAGGTGTTTTGGTAGACCTCGCCTGTCTTGACCTCCAGGGCGTCAAAATCCTCTAAAAACACTTCAAAATGACCGATTTGGTCGGCCTCCCATTTATTCATGCGCTGCAGGTGTCTGCGATCTACAAAAACAATATTTTCATCGAACTCTTCAAAGCCACTGTCGTAGATACCGCTGACTTTGAACACCCGGTTATTGGGTACTTTGGAGGCGTCGTTTTCTTTTAAAAAGAAGGCCCGGAAGCTATCGCCTACCTGAAGCTGAAGACGGTTGGCTTTACGCTTAGAAATCAGCACCTCTTCACCCAGCTTGCCCGTATAGTCGGGAATATCACCGGCCACCAGGTATTCGCGAAAGGCGTCCCACTTGAAATCGGTCCCCACTCCTTTGGCCAGAATTCCTTCGAAGGTTTCTTCGTTGCGAATGATGCCCCCTTTCATGATCACGGCCTGTATGTGGCTGATTCCGATGACCGAGGAGAACTCCGGGTAAAAATCTTGGTCGATAGACACCGGTTCCACCGATACCTGAGAGAGATTGTTGTCGTAATTGGAAATTTGGATGTGACCATTAAAGGCAGCCACTTTTTCTCGAATTTTCAGTTTCATTCCCACCCCGGAGGCAATAGCGATCAGCATCATCACCATACCCAGCGCGATCGCTGCGATGGCGATTTTAATGATCGGAGCCGAAATGCTATTTTTATAAGCCCGCCCGAGGATCAGTCTCTTGGCGATAAACCATTCTAAATTCAAGGAATGCCCAATTTTATCCAACTCAAAAGTACAGTTTTTGTCTTGTTCTTCCTGCTGGTTTCCTGTCCAGGTTCCGAATCAAGCCCGCAGACCACTGCAGAAGACCCTGAACCAAAAAAAGAGATTGTAGTCGCAGCCAACAGAACGGCTGAATACCTCCCCCAGTTAAAGGGCAAACGCGTGGCGGTGGTCGCCAATCAAACCTCCGTAATTTTCAAAGAAAGCGGGCACCAACACTTGGTCGATTCTCTATTGGCCCATGGAATAGACTTGAAGAAAATATTTTCACCGGAGCACGGCTTCAGAGGCCGAGCTGATGCGGGTGAAATCGTTCACGATGGCAAAGACATCAAAACAGGATTACCCGTCGTTTCCCTGCACGGGAAAAGCAGAAAACCCTCTCAGGAGCAACTGGCTGATGTGGATATCGTTGTCTTTGACATTCAAGACGTGGGGGTTCGCTTTTATACCTATATCTCCACCTTGCAGTACGTGATGGAAGCTTGTGCAGAAAGAGGCATCCCGGTTCTCGTGCTGGATCGCCCCAACCCCAATGGTCATTATGTAGACGGCCCTGTTTTAGAAAAGCAACACCGGAACTTTTTGGGTCTCAATAGTATTCCTTTGGTCTATGGAATGACCATCGGCGAGTATGCAGTAATGATCAACCGAGAAGGGTGGTTAGAGGATAAAAAACCAGTAGAACTGAAGGTCGTTCCTCTAGAGAACTACACCCATGAAAGTCAATACAGTCTGCCGATTCGACCTTCTCCAAATTTACCGAACGACAAAGCCATCAACCTCTACCCCAGTTTAGGTCTTTTTGAAGGGACAACCATCAACGCTGGTCGGGGCACCGAAGAACAATTTCAGCGCTACGGCTCTTCTGTTTTAGACCCGGAGGTGTTTTCTTTTACCTACACCCCTCAACCTAATTTTGGATCCAAATACCCCAAAGAAGAAGGGAAGTTGTGTTATGGGGAGGATCTTTCGTCTCAAGACCGAATGGCTGCCGTTGATTTAAGGTGGGTGATTAAAGCCTATCAGAACAGTACCGAAAAAGAAAAGTTCTTCTTGACTTCAGGCTTTACCAGACACGCCGGAAAAGAAGCGCTCCAAAAACAAATCGAAGCCGGAATGAGCGCAGAACAAATCCGCCAAACCTGGCAAGCAGAGATTGAAGCTTTTAAAAAAATCAGAGCGAAATACCTGCTTTACCCCTAAGACTTTCCGCCTGTGGTGGGTTTGCGGTATTTGTGGAAGGGTTGCTTGAGTAGCCCCCAGATGCTGCTGTTTTCTTTTTCGTCTGGAAAAGTATCTACCCCGTAAACAATGTCCTCGTTCCGCATTTTCATATAGGTTCCGAAAAGACGGTCCCAAATCGAAAAGATATTTCCGTAGTTGGAATCGGTGTAAGGCAACACATAATGGTGATGCACCTTGTGCATATCGGGAGAAACAAAAACCAGGCTGATCGCATTATCCACCCATTTGGGCAGTTTTATATTGGCGTGACTAAACTGCGTCGCCACTACAGAAAGTGATTGATAAAGCATGATGATTCCAATAGGAGCACCAATAATAGCCACCCCTGCCAGGGTGAAGAAAAAGCGAACGAAACTCTCTAAAGGGTGGTGGCGATTGGCTGTGGTGGTATCGACATGGTGATCTGTGTGATGCACCAGATGAATCATCCACAAAGGCTTGATCTTGTGTTCGGCCCAATGGGCAGTATACGCCCCGATCAGGTCCAACAACATGACCCCGAGAAGAATAAAAGCCCACAAAGGCAGATTGGGAATCC
>CAZLGZ010000008.1:13240-27719 GCA_964558965.1 uncultured Flavobacteriaceae bacterium | reverse complement strand
AAACCTGGAGCACAGAGCACCAACCATTCCTCGTCAAAATTCTCCAGCTCCTCTTCGGAAAGCTGAATAAACATATTCTTGATGAAATAATTGGACCAAGGGTACTCGGTGATTACTCGCACATTCATGCGATAAGCCGGGTGGGCGCAGACTGAGGCATCGCGCACATACACTTCCTTGCCACTGAGGTATTCCTGAATACCGGTTTGAAGGACATCAAAATTCTCGGGTGAAATGGGCTTATTAATGCGGCCCCACCAGATTTTGTCTTTGGTGTAATCGTCTTTTACCAAGAACCGATCCTTCGGAGATCGACCGGTGAATTTACCTGTGTTTACAGCCAGTGTACCATCGGCCGTCTCAACGCCCATTCCCTGCTCAACAGTCAGGTTTTGAAGGGTTTCTGGGCTGAGATTCCAATGGGCTGTCACATTGTTCAAACCGTACTTGGTCAAGTCTTTAGAGTTGTTCAACATTGCAATCATATTCGTGGTTTTAGCTGATCCTTCAGATATCGGTCTTTAGAAACTCCAAATCATCGGAATCAAGGTTAATGAGATAAGTAAATACAAGAGTAAAAGTGGGCTACCCACTTTCAGGTAATCGGTAAATCGGTATCCTCCCGCGCTCAGCACCATGGCGTTGGTGGTGGTTCCTACAGGAGTTAAAAAAGCGGTAGAGGCACTCACCGCTACAGCCATCAAAAAAGGCTTTGGTGATAAATCCATTCCAACGGCCGCCATTAAAGCGATAGGCGCCATCAACACCGTCGTTGCAGAATTGTTTATGGTTTGACTCAGCATGGAGGTAAGCAAAAACAAACCTCCCAAGAGCGCTAATGGGTGCCAATTCCCCAAACTATACACCAGGCTTTCTGCGGCCCATTGGGCTGCTCCGGTTTTCGCTAGTGCACTGCCCATAGGGATCATCGCCGCAATCATAATGACGCTTGACCAGCCCACGCTTTTATAGGCCTTCGAAATCGGCACACAGCCCGTCAGCAGCATAATTCCGGCACAGATAAGAGCGGTAATTGAACCCGGCAGAACATTCAGGACTAAAAGAGCAATCATGAGCAAAAGAGTACCCAGAGCAATGAAACTTCTTCCATCCAACTGGTCTACATCTTTCTCTAAGGCTTCCGGACTTCCCGAAATAACAACCTGCTCATAAAAGTCGTTCAAGGCTTCAATACTGGACCAGCTGCCCCGGATCACAAAGGCATCTCCTGCCTTAATGCGAATGTTTCCGTGCAACGCCTGGTTATCGCGACTCCCGGCGATCAGTTGTATGCCAAACTGCTCCAATCGATGGCCTAAAGGAACCGTGCGACCAATCAGAACCGATTTCGGACTGATCAACATTTCGGCCAGACCCACTTCGTGGTTGATCAGTTCCTGCTTGAGCAGATCGGATTCGGATTCCAAAGAAAATGGTAGAATGGCCAAACTGTAGGTGAGCACCAATCGGTTGACATCTTCAGCATCTCCCTTAACGGTTAAAATGTCGTGGTAGCGGAGGCTGGTCTGTGGATCAGGCATCTCCACAAAAGGAGGAATGCCCTGAATCCGCTTCGGATGTCTTCTTTTGAGGCGTACAACAGCTACCTGGTGGTTCTTTTCAAAATCCCAGTCGCCCAATCGGCTTCCGATCAAAGGAGACATGGACCGTATTCTTAATCGGTAGAGACCTTCGCCTATACTGTAATCCTGGATCCACTTGCCGATTTCGGTATCAATAGTCGCCGGTTTATTCCCTTTTTTAGTCGAGGGCAGGAGTCGGTAGGCACCAAAGCGGAAATAAAGCAGGAGCACCAGCAACAGCGGCAACCCAATTAGACTGAATTCAAAAAAGGAAAACCCCTCAAAGCCCTCCTGTACCAGCGTATTGCTCACGATTATATTGGGCGGTGTTCCGGTCAGGGTCAGCAGACCTCCGGTATTCGAGCCAAAGGCCATAGGCATCAACACTTTGGAAGGCATGCTTCCCGCAGCCCAGGCAGCGGTTACACTTACCGGAAGCAGAGCCGCTACTGTGCCTGTATTGCTGACAAAGCCCGAAAGGACTCCGGAACCCAGACTCACCAAACTCTGTAGCTTTCGAGCCGATCGACCAGCCCATTGAACAAAACGTCGTCCAGCTCGGGCTGTCCAGCCGGTGCGCGATAGCCCTTCTCCGATTAAGAATAAGCCCGCAATCATGATCACCGTTGGGTTGCTGAATCCAGCCAATACCTCAGCCAAATCCAATATACCCGTCAGATAAAGCAACAGCATAGAGAGCAGGGCGACTATATCGGGCGGCCATTTGCCCCAAATAAAGAGGACAACGGTGAGGGTTAATATGATTAAAACAGTGGTCATCCGAATCGGTGGGGATTGCGTTAATCCAAAGCGAGAACGGGCACCCTGGAGTGCAGAGTGAGTAGTTTGGTCAAACGACCCTCCGATGGGCGCGTTTTTTCGGCATGATTGCGGGGCAGGATCGCCAGAAGGTCAATCTCTTTTTCTTCCACATAATCGAGAATACCCTTTTCCACATCCTGGTTTTTAGTGAATACATGTTCCACATAAAAATGCTCCAAGTAGTACTCCAGGGTGTCTTCGTTCTTCTCACTGCTGCGAGAGCCGGTCATCTTTTCGTCATACACCGAACCTTCATAAATGGTCAGCACATGAACTTCCGCATTGAACAGTCTACTGATGTCCAAAAGCAGTTCCAACACAGCCGTGTTTTCTATTTCTTCCTTCCCCAAAACCAGGGCAATTCGCTGCGGGGTGCGCACTTCCGTCCCAAAAGGAACTGCTAAAACAGGTCCTTCAGCTTCCAGCACCAACCGAGAGGTGTGGGTGATGGCATCTTCTGCAACCTCATCGCCCATGGTTCCCATCAGAATCAGATCACATTCTTCTTCTTTAAAGGTCGAGATAATGGTGTCTGTCAAATGCCCAATACGGGTGATTAAGCGGGGCTTGAGGTGGGTTTTTCGATCGATTTCATTCAATGTAGAAGTGAATCGGCTGTACAATTCTTCCAACTCGTGTTCGGTCGGTTTAACCTCACTCACCCACAGCGCCATAATGGATATGGCTTTGTCATATCCCACAAAGTTCATGGCATAATCCAAGGCGTTATAGGATGCTTCCAAAAAGTCAAAAGGGACTAGAATTTTCTTTACTGTACTCATACCTGAAAAGTTTAATCGTTGCTTAATGATCCAAAAGTAGTCGGGTGATTTTCCAGAAAATATGACAGAAGTCAGGTTTTTGAATTTTTAAACAAAGTGTTGATTACCAACATATTCAAAGAAAGTAGACCTGACAAAAATCATGTTTTACCGCACCGACATCTTCTACTTTTATTCCCATCGTCCTCCTAAAAAGAGAACAATGTTTAACTGAAAAATTCAAGCCATGGAACTCAAAAAAAATCCCAAAGCAGATTTAAATCGAAGCAGTGGCCTTTACTTTGTCATCGGACTTTCGGTCGTCTTATTCACGACCTGGAGACTGCTTGAATTGAAAACCTACGAAGAGGGAGAATCCTTCACCCAAATGATCCAGGTAGATGATACCATGGATGAAGAAGCGCCCATGACCGAGCGCCTCAGAACCGCCCCTCCCCCTCCACCCCCACAAGCTCCCACCGTAATAGAAATTGCTGAAGATTTTGAGGAAGTTCAAGAGTCCGTGATCGAAAGCACCGAAAGCAGTCAAGAAATGCGCGTAGAAGACGCCGTGGTCTCTTTAGAAGATATCGATGTAGGAGAAGAGGTAGAAGAAGAGATTGTTCCCTTTGCTGTGATAGAAAATGCCCCTGTATTTCCGGGATGTGAAGACCTCGCCTCAGAAGAAGAACGCCGGGCTTGTTTTAACCAAAGTGTCCAAAAGCACATCAAAGATAATTTTGTATATCCTGAGGCGGCTCTGGAAATGGGTCTCAGTGGGCGTGTTTTTGTCACTTTCGTCATCGGACCGGATGGCCGAGTCACCGGAATTCGACAAAAGGGACCGGACCGCATACTCGAAAAAGAAGCTGTTCGTATTATCAGCAGTTTACCCAGAATGAAGCCTGGAAAACAAAGAGGAAAACCCGCTCGAGTCAATTACGGCATTCCTATTACGTTCAAGATGCAAGACATTTAGTTCAATTCATTTTTAAGATCCCGGCCCCTGAAGGCCGGGATTTTTTTGGCTTCCGGGCGAGTCTGCTCCTAACACATGACTTTTGTCATTTTTTCTGATCAGCCTCCCCTCTACTTTTGACTTATCTAACATCATAGCGACAAACCTATGTGCCACCTCATTGCAAAATACAACAAGCCCGCTCCGAGATACACCAGTTATCCGACAGTACCCTATTGGGAAGAAGACCGCTTCAGCCAGGCTTATTACAAAGAAAATCTTCTTGAAGCCTATAGAACCAAGGGGGAGGAAGGCATCGCCCTTTACTTGCACTTGCCTTTTTGCGAAAGCCTGTGCACCTTCTGTGGCTGCCACAAAAGAATTACCAAACGCCACAGTGTAGAGAGCCCTTATATCGAAGCCCTTGTTCAAGAAATGGGGATATATCGCCAGCTCTTCGGAGAACAACCCCTGGTCAAAGAAATTCACCTGGGGGGTGGAACCCCTACTTTTTTCTCCCCAGAGAATTTGTACAAACTCATGAAACAGCTCTTCGAGCATATCCGCATTCATCCGGATTGTGAAATGAGCTTCGAAGGCCATCCGGGGAATACTACCGAGGATCACCTCAAAGCCCTTTACCACTGTGGTTTTAGAAGGGTGTGTTTTGGCGTACAAGACTACAATCCCACCGTGCAAAAGGCCATCAATCGACTTCAAACGGTTAAGCAAGTGGCTGATGTGACCCAGTGGGCACGAGATATCGGATACACTTCTGTAGGCCATGACCTGATCTACGGTTTGCCTTTTCAGACGCTGGAACACATTGATTACACCCTGGAGCAAACCCAATTGATCCAACCGGATCGTATCTCCTGGTACAGCTATGCCCATGTGCCTTGGATCAAAGGTAACGGCCAAAGGGGTTTTGACGAATCCAATTTGCCCACAGCAGAAGAAAAAGACCAGCAGAAAACCCACGGAAAGGAGCGATTAGAATCCCTTGGTTACAAGGAAGTAGGGATGGATCACTACGCCCTTCCGGAAGATCGCTTATACCGGGCTGTCCTGGATCGAAAGCTGCATCGCAACTTCATGGGATACACCGCTCAAAAGACCCCCATTCTAATTGGGCTGGGTGCCTCCAGCATTAGCGATTGTGGCAGTGCATTCAGTCAAAATGAAAAAAATATAGAAGCCTACCAGAAGCTTATTTCTCAAGAAGAACTGCCCATAAGCAGAGGGCATTTGTTAAGCAAAGAAGATTTGCTCATACGGGAAGCCATCGAAGAGCTGATGTGTCAATTAGAACTGCAGTGGAAGGATGAACTAATCGATCTTCCTGAGTTCCCGACTATACTGGAAGAGTGGCGCGACATGGAAAAAGATGGACTCTTGATCTTGGATGAACACGGCCTTAAGGTCACCCCCATCGGCCGACCCTTTGTCCGGAATGTCGCCGCAGCACTGGATCTGAGATTAAAGCGAAAAAGACCACAAAAAAGAACCTTTTCAATGAGTGTCTAACCTCTAAAACAGTGAATCATGAAGAAGATTATAGTACCCGTTGATTTTTCAAAACAGTCCGATCATGCCCTACAATACGCAGCGGGAATCGCAAAAAAATACGATTGTGAAATCCTGGCGCTACACATGCTGGAATTGTCACCGGCCCTATTGACCAACAGTGAAATTACCCCTTCAGAAAATACCGTTTTTCTGCTTAAACTGGCCGAAAAACGCTTTGGGGAATTTCTGGACAAAGACTACCTGAAAGACGTTCAAGTCACTCCGGTCATAAAGCACTTTAAAGTGTTTAGCGAGATTGACGAAGTAGCCGAAGAACACGATGTGGATCTAATCGTCATGGGCTCTCATGGAGCTGATGGACTTGAAGAAATATTTGTTGGCTCCAATACCGAAAAGGTGGTTCGCAGTTCTTCTGTTCCCGTTTTGGTCATCAAAAGCAAAACCCCGGTTTTTGCCGTGGAGCGCTTTGTATTTGCCTGTGATTTCGAAGAAGAGAATATCGAAGCGGTACGCAAGGCGAAAAAAATGGCGGAACTCTTCGAAGCCGAATTCAAGCTGGTGTACATCAATACACCCAACGACAACTTTTTAAGTACAGAGGACGCCTATAACAAAATTTCGGCCTTTTTGAATGTCTCTCGGCTCGGTTTGGAAGTCGATATCTACAACGACTACACCGTGGAAAAAGGCATACTCCATTACGCAGCTTCGGAGTCGGCCGATCTGATTGGGATCCCGACCCATGGAAGAAAAGGCCTCTCTCACTTCCTACTGGGAAGTATTGGGGAAGATTTAGCGAATCACGCGGACGTACCGGTGATGACGTTTAAACTATAAGAAAATGGTGCCCTGATGTTCGATGAGGGTTTTTGATTGATGTTTCCTGCAAAGGATTGAAGGGGAGTTGTTTACAACTCCCCTTCTCTTTGGAGTTAGTTTTGGTAAAATCGGTCGTGCGCTGCTCGCTCCAGGGCCTCCCTATGATCCGGGTGAGCAATAGAAATCAAGGCTTTGGCTCGCTGCTTCAGGTTCTTCCCAAAGAGATTCACCACCCCGTATTCTGTGGCGACATAGTGCATATGGGCCCGGGTAGTGGTTACCCCCGCTCCTTCTTTCAGGAAAGGGGTAATCTTAGAAATACCCTTCTTCGTAACAGAAGAAAGTGCGATAATGGGCTTTCCTCCCTTCGATAGGGCGGCCCCTCGAATAAAATCCATCTGCCCACCCACTCCTGAAAACTGATAACCACCAATGGTATCGGCGCACACCTGTCCGGTCAAGTCAATTTCTATGGCGCTATTAATGGCAGTGACCTTGGGATTCCGTCGAATTCTGGCCGTGTCATTGGTGTAGTGAGCCGGTCTGAAATCACAAACGGGATTATCATCGATAAAGTCATAGAGCTTTTGTGATCCTACAGCAAAGCAACTGACAATTTTGCCTGTTTTCACTCTTTTCTCTTCCCCTGTGATCACGCCTTTTTCAATCAAGGGAAGTACCCCATCCGAAAACATTTCGGTGTGAATCCCCAGGCGCTTATGGTTACCGAGGTTCGAAAGAACGGCATCCGGAATACTGCCAATCCCCATCTGAAGGGTGGCCCCGTCTTCGATCAAGTCTGCCACATGAAAACCAATTCGGTCTTCAATCTCTGAAATCACAGGCGCTTGGTGCCGGTGAATGGGTTGATCAATTTCTACCGCAAAATCGATTCGACTTTTGTGGATGATCCCGTCTCCATGACTCCTAGGGACCTGCGGGTTGATCTGAGCAATTACATATCGGGCATTTTCAACGGCGGGCAGGGTCACATCGACAGAAACGCCTAAGGAACAATAGCCGTGCACATCAGGAGGAGAAACCTGAATCAGGGCCACATCCAGCGGCAAAAATTGCGCTTGAAACAACAAGTGAATCTCGCTCAAAAAAATGGGAACATAGGCCCCTTGAGCACTGTTGACCGACTTGCGAACGTTTCCGCCTACAAAGCAACTGTTTACGGTAAAGGTGTCTGAATACGGTGCCTCCGTATAGCGGGCGTTTCCTTCGGTATGTATGGAGATCAGCTCGATATCGCTCAATTCCTGATGCCGATCGCACAGGGCGTCGATCAGCAAATTGGGCGTCATAGCCGCTCCTTGTAAAAAAACACGGTGTCCAGCCTGCACCAATTGAAGGGCTTCAGCCGGGCTTTGAACAAATTTCATCTAAAGTGATTTAGGGATGATGGCATTCGATGCTTTCTTGGTGAGCGGTCAGGTGAACCGGTTCCGGCGAAACATAAGGGATTCCCAACCCCAGACCACGAAGAATAAAAAGGGTGCCAATAAAGAATAAAAAAATCGGTACAAGCCGCTGTATACGGAACCTGGCTTTTGGTCCGATCCACTGCCGCCCAAAAACGACCAGACTCATCAGCGGTACCGTTCCCAATCCGAAGAGCATCATATACAAGCCGCCTTCCCAAGGGCTACCCATGGCGACGGCCCCAATCAAACCCATATAGACCAGGCCGCAAGGCAAAAAACCATTCATAAAGCCCAAACTGGCCAAGGCGTCGACCGTGGGTCTTCGGAGCAGATCTCCAAGGGCTCTTTTCAGACGCCCTAAAAAGAGGGTGAAAGGCCCAACCAAACCGATACGGTGTTTCCAGGAAGCAGGCATCAAAACCAAAGCAATGATAATGACACCCATGGCGATCGAAAGATTCTGTTGCAGTCCAAACAGATAGAGTCCTTTACCGACAAAGCCAAAGGTGATGCCGAGCAGGGTATACGAGGTGATGCGGCCGAGGTGGTAGGCGGCCAGTCCCTGGATCTTATGACCCGTGTTGCCCTGAAGGGGTAACATCAAGGCAATCGGGCCACACATGCCGAGGCAGTGTAAACTTCCTAACAAACCTAATACCACGGCACTAACTAACATCTTCTAGTAGTCTATACTCTCTTTGTGTAAATACTTTTTTCCTTGGTACTCCCAGGCTATTCGAATGTCCCAACGACCGCCTAACAAGCGATTGTCAGGTATAAGCAAATGGGTGTCAGACAGCGCAATAGGGAATTCGCTATCTAACTGCCGGTTAGACGGTCTGTATAGGGACACTATTCCTTTTACAGCCTTGGGATTGTAGTCTTTAGGAAAGAAGACCGAAAGGCCTCTTCCCTGAGCTTGTCTTTTAATTTTTAGCGGAGTTTCTAGGGCGGCCGCTTCTCTTTGGGCGTCGATCTCTTGCTGGTAGTTCAACTCTCTTTCGTAATAGGCCTCGGTCACCAACTCGTGATTGGCACTGTTATCGGTGGCCATCTGAATGACGAAAAACAAAATAAACGAGATAAAGCTGACGAACGCCAGTACGATCCCCGTGCCCCAATTCCATTGTATTTTTTTCATGCTCTTATCGGTATTTCCGAGGCGCCAAAAATTGGGTCTCGGTGGTTTCAATTAGTTCCTCGCCGCTGAAGATCCCGATCTTAAGGCGGTCCTTATCACCCGTTAAGGCGGCGTTATTGATTTCGATAAACAGGGTCCCCTCTGCCAATTCCTGAGCGGGTACCGTGAATTGTGTATTCGATACGAGGGTAATCTGTCCCGGATGAGACATCAGTTCAAACCGAACTTGTTCGATGTTTTCCGTGGTCTTGTTCACCAGTTTATAGGTGTAAACATTGCTGATGATGTTGTTTTCTTTTCGCTCGTAAAGCTGCCCGGGTAAACGAAGAATATTGGCTTCAATATCGTTGCGCAAAAACAGCATGGTGATCAACACCCCAATCAGTACCGTCAGTACGGTGGAATATCCTGCCATGCGGGTAGTAAAGCGGAAAGGAACATCTTCCTGAATTTCTTCCTCACTGGCGTAGCGGATCAGTCCTTTGGGTTTACCGATCTTGTCCATGATGGTATCGCATTCGTCAATACAGGCGGTACAATTCACGCACTCCAATTGGGTCCCGTTACGAATATCAATCCCCGTCGGGCAGACGTGTACACATTGAAAGCAATCAATACAGTCCCCAAATCCCAGAGCCGTTCGGTCTTCGTTCTTGCGGAATTTTTTTCGGCCCTGTTCTGCCTCTCCTCTTTTGTGATCGTAGGCCACGACAATGGATTTGTTGTCGAGCAAAACCCCCTGCAATCTTCCGTAGGGGCAGGCAATGATGCAAACCTGCTCGCGAAACCAGGTAAAAACCCAGAAGAATACCCCGGTAAAAATGACCAGGGGAATCACGGTTCCTAGATGCGACATCGGCCCATCCTGTATGTAACGCAGTAGTTTATCGCTTCCGATCAGATAAGCCAGAAAGACGTTGGCAATCAAAAAAGAAATCAAAAAGAAAAGGCTCCACTTCAGCAGGCGCTTTCGGATTTTCACTCCGTTCCAAGGAGCTTTATCCAGACGCATCTGAGCACCCCGGTCCCCGTCGATCCAGTATTCGATTCGGCGAAAAACCATTTCCAAGAAAATGGTCTGGGGGCAAAACCAACCGCAAAATAAACGGCCGTAAGCAACAGTAAAGAGGGCGACAAAAATGACTCCGATAATCATCGAGATCACCACCAGGTGAAAATCCTGCGGCCAGAACGGAAATCCAAAGATGTGAAACTTCCGTTCCAGCACATTAAAAAGCAAAAACTGGTTGCCCTTGACCTTGATGAAAGGCGCCGAGAATAAAAAAGCCAACAAGAGGTAACTGACGACCTTGCGGTAGTTGTAGAAGGGACCTTTGGGCTTTTTGGGGAATACCCAAGCCCGTTTCCCCTCTTTGGTTACGGTGGCTATAGAATCTCTGAATTGCTCTTCCATCGGTGGTTCTCTGTGCTACTCTTCGGTTGTTTCCTCGGTTTCCCACACCTCTCCTTCCGGAGCTTTGGGGTTGGCCGGTGTCGTACCTTCCAGGGTCATCACATAACTGGCGACCTGGGCAATCTGAACGGGCTTGAGCGATTTTTTCCAATCGACCATTCCTTTGCCGTCTCGGCCTCCTTCAGAAATCGTATTGAAGATATTCTTGATGCCCCCGCCAAGGATCCAGTGCTGATCGGTAAGGTTGGGGCCAATTCCTCCTCCTCCATCGTTCATGTGGCAGACGGCGCAATTGGTTTCGAAAATCTTTTTCCCGGCCGAAAGATCCCCAGCCTCTGTCAATTGAGTTACCGTACTGGCATCCACCAAATTTTTAGCCGTGCGCTTGTACTCCTCAATTTCGATGCGAGCCTGCGCCATCTGTTGGTCAAATTCCTCGGCCTGGGTATAGTCGCCTGCAATATGAAAGCGTACCAAATAAATCGCCCCAAAAACAATGGTCGCATAGAACATATACACCCACCAAGGCGGCAGGACGTTGTCCAATTCTCGAATACCATCGTAGTTGTGGTCCATGATGATTTCTCCCTCTTCCTGAATGGAACGGCTGCGGGTCAGGCGTTGGTAGATTCGCTGACCAAAAGCCCAGCCCTTCTTCTCTTCCTTAGCCGCGAGGTAACGCGCCTGGGCCTCAGGAGTCAGGGAGTGGAACATCATCCGTTCTATCGCGTTCAAGACCAATTCCAAGGCGATGAGAATCAAAAGAACCATTCCCAAGATCACTCCCACTTGGGGGTACTTGATGATGGCGGGTTGATCCCCGCTGTCTACATAAAATTCAATAATGCCCCATATTCCAGACAGGAATACAATTACCCGGAGCCAGGCTGGAATTTTTGCGATCATGATTGCTTATTTTTTTCGGGTTTGTTATCCAGTGGGAGTCCGGCCATTTCAGCGATATGGGCCTTGGAGGCCGTGGCCACCCAATAAAAAAGGGCGACAAAGAATACAAAGAAGATGACCAGGGAGATCATGGGGTAGGTCGCTACCCCATCGATACTTTCCATATAGTGTTTTGCGAATTTCAACATGACTTATTGGTTTATGGAGACTTCTGTTCCTTCCGGGGTGGTGACTTTTATATCAGTCCCCAGACGCTGCAGGTAGGCAATCAGGGCCACGATTTCACGGTCGCGCATCGGTACAAATTTTTCGCCCTGCTGTGCGGCAAAGGCCTTTTCTTCCTCATAGGACTTTGCGAATTCAGGGTCCTCGTAAAGGTTCTTTTCTATTTGCAAGGCCTGTTGCGCCATATGGTCAGGAGCAGCGGCAATTTCGGCTTCGCTATAGGGCACCCCTAACTCGACCATGACCTTCATCTTTTCCTGAATGTCACTGCGATCGTGCTCGTTGAGCACCAACCATTGGTAGGCCGGCATGATGGAGCCTGGCGAAATTTCTTGAGGTGCATACATGTGATTCAAGTGCCAACTGTCGGAGTACTTTCCTCCTACCCGCATCAAATCCGGACCGGTACGTTTACTTCCCCAGAGGAAGGGGTGGTCGTAGACGTATTCTCCGGCTTTGGAGTACTCTCCATAGCGTTCCACTTCACTGCGGAATGGCCGAATCATTTGGGAGTGACAGCCGACACAACCTTCCCGGATATAGAGGTCTCGTCCCTCTAACTCCAGCGGTGTATAGGGCTTCACGCTCGTGATGGTCGGTATATTGGATTTCACCAAAATCGTTGGAATGATCTGTACGATCCCCCCGATCAAAATGGCGACCGTGGCCAGTAAAGTCAACTGTATAGGCTTGCGCTCCAACCAGTGGTGCCATCCTTCTCCAGCTACCCGTCCTTTAGCAACTCGAGCCAAAGCAGGTGCCTCAGCAGCCTCATCCGTCACTCCACTTCCGCGACGTACGGTTTGGACCACATTGTACAGCATGACAAAGACCCCGAGGATATACAGGCTACCCCCTATGGCACGCATCCAGTACATCGGAATAATCTGGGTAACCGTTTCCAGGAAGTTTCCGTAGACCAAACTGCCATCCGGATTGAAATCTTTCCACATCAACGCCTGGGTAAACCCAGCCACATACATCGGCAAAGAATAAATCACAATTCCGAGGGTTCCGATCCAGAAATGGAAATTGGCTAAGCCCTTTGAATACAATTGGGTCTTGTACATTTTAGGCAAGAGCCAGTAGATCATACCAAAAGTCATAAAGCCATTCCACGCCAAAGCGCCAACGTGAACGTGAGCGATAATCCAGTCGGTAAAGTGGGCGATGGCATTGACATTTTTCAGAGAGAGCATAGGGCCCTCGAAAGTGGCCATCCCGTATCCGGTAATCGCAACCACCATAAACTTCAGGGTCGCATCAGAACGAACCTTATCCCATACCCCTCTCAGGGTGAGCAGTCCATTGATCATCCCTCCCCAGGATGGAGCGATGAGCATAACCGAAAAGACAACCCCCAGGTTTTGGGCCCAATCCGGTAGAGCTGAATAGAGTAAGTGGTGAGGTCCAGCCCAGATGTAGATAAAAATCAGAGACCAAAAGTGGACAATGGATAGACGGTAAGAGTACACCGGACGATCAGCGGCTTTCGGTACGAAATAGTACATGAGTCCCAAAAAGGGCGTGGTCAGGAAGAAAGCCACTGCATTGTGGCCATACCACCACTGGACCAAGGCATCTTGTACACCCGCATAAACCGAATAACTCTTTAAGGCATTGACCGGCCATTCCAGACTGTTGAAAATATGCAGTACCGCTACCGTAATAAAGGTGGCGAGATAAAACCAAATGGCCACGTATAAATGGCGTTGGCGACGCTTGAGTACGGTTCCAATCAGGTTCCATCCAAAGGCGACCCAGACCAAGGCAATGGCGATATCGATCGGCCACTCCAACTCTGCATACTCCTTGGAGGTTGTATAACCTAAGGGAAGGGTAATCGCAGCCGCGACAATGATCAGCTGCCAACCCCAGAAATTGAAATTAGACAAGAAATCGCTGAACATTCGGGCCTTGAGCAAGCGCTGAGTAGAGTAATAAACACCGGCGAACAAGGCGTTCCCAACAAAGGCAAAAATCACCGCGTTGGTGTGCAAGGGGCGAAGGCGTCCAAAACTCAACCAGGAAATGCCATCTGTCAGGCCGGGGAAGAGGAATAAAAAGGCGAGCAAGAGCCCGACCAACATGCCAACAACGCCCCAAAGCATGGTGGCATACAAGAACTTCTGAACGATCTTGTTGTCGTATTTGAACTGTTGAATTTCCATAATAATCTATTGCTTATTTGTGGTTGTAGTAAATTCTGGAGAGGCTTCGGTATCGGAAGAAGTCTTGACGATTTCATCTTCGAAGAGCATGCGTACCGAAGGGGTATAGGGGTCATCAAATTGGCCGCTTTTTACCGCTAGCCAGAAGATGCCGAAAAACAAAAGGGCGACGCTGATGCTTATCGCCAATAAGACGTAAATAACACTCATACCTTTGACAATCTGGGGGTAAAACTACTTCTGCTGTAAGGGGTAAAAAATGACATATATCAGCTTTTAGAATTGATTTTTCGACCGTAATAATTCGTTGAAATGGTGGCAAAAACAACCACCGAAATAGAGCTTAATGGCATCAGTATAGCTGCAATAACAGGCTCCAATTGCCCGGTTACCGCGAAGTAGAGGCCGATTAAATTGTAGAAAAGTGAAAACAGAAAACTGCGGCGGATCACCTTCATGCCCTGCTGGCTGAGGTCCAGAAAGTCTTTGAGGGAATCAAATCGCTTGGCGTCCAGTATGGCGTCACAGGCCGGTGAGAATACATTGACATCTTCTGCCACAGCCACCCCCACATCACTTTGAGCAAAGGCTCCGGCATCGTTCAAACCGTCTCCGACCATCATGACCCGCTTCTCTTGTCGCTGCAGCAATTCGATAAAACGCAGTTTATCCTCTGGTTTTTGTTCGAACAAAAGAGAAATTCCTTTGGGCAACAGCTG
>CAZLGZ010000008.1:6972-13140 GCA_964558965.1 uncultured Flavobacteriaceae bacterium | reverse complement strand
CAAGGTACTTTTGAGTAAATCGGTCTCTGCGGAACTGAGGTCCTCCCCTTCGTACTGCACCTGGTGCTTGTTTTGGACCGTCAGGGTTCCCGTTTTGTCAAACACCAGGTGATCCAGTCGAGCCATGCGCTCGAGGGCGTTGGTGTTCTTGACATAAAATCCAGCCTTCCCCAATATTCGCAGAACATTTCCCCAGGTAAAAGGCGCGGCGAGCGCCAAAGCACAAGGGCAAGCAATAATGAGCACGGCGGTCAAGACATTGAGGCCCATCTCCCATCCGGAGGAGAAGGTCCAATAACTCGCCGCCACCAAGGCAATACTGAGGACTGCCAGGGTAAAATATTTGCTAATGCGGTCAGTGAGCAATTGAAAGGCGGTGCTCTTGTCTTTTGAAAAAACAGCGTTTCCCCAAAGCTGGGTCAGGTGGCTTTGAGAAACCGATTTGAGTGCCTCCATGGTAAAAAGGCCCGAGAGTTGTTTTCCGCCGGCAAAAACCAGATCCCCCGCCTCCTTCAAGACCGGATCAGATTCCCCGGTGACAAAGCTGTAATCCAAAGAAGCCGTCCCTTTTAACAACACCCCATCGATGGGAATGAGTTCGTTGTTTCTGATCAGAATGCGATCCCCTGCCACTACTTGATTAACAGGGACGCTTTCTTCCTCCCCATCCTCTTTGATTCGGGTCACGGCAATCGGAAAATAAGAGGTGTAATCCCGTTCAAAAGAAAGGTAAGCGTACGTCTTCTGCTGGAAGAATCGACCGAGCAACAGAAAAAAGACCAAGCCGGTTAAACTGTCGAAAAACCCGGGACCCTGATTCAAAAGCACATCGGCGACCGAACGGATAAAGAGGGCCGAAATCCCCAGGGCAATGGGCACATCGATATTCAGGATCCGGGACCGCAGTCCCTTCCAGGCCGATTTAAAATAAGAGCGGGCCGCAAAAAAGACCACGGGCAAAGAAAAGGCCAACATCAATCCGCGGAAATAGGGCTTGTATTGGTCCAACCAGA
The DNA here is from genome assembly GCA_964558965.1 of uncultured Flavobacteriaceae bacterium. GTDB lineage: Bacteria > Bacteroidota > Bacteroidia > Flavobacteriales > Flavobacteriaceae > Aureicoccus. Next base: position 12,127 of record CAZLGZ010000008.1, on the reverse strand, counting down.
ACTCCTCTACTTCAAAATATTCTGGGAAGGAGAGCAGCATCACATTGCCGAAGGCGAATCCAGCGACCCCCAATTCGTACCAGAGACTTCGATCTACCTTCTTCTTTTCTTTCCCTAAAGATTCAAGAGAGATGTAGGGCTCATAGCCAATTCGGGCGAGCAAACACACCAGGTCCTTCAAAGAAAAATCCTGGGTGGAATAGGTGATTACCACCGATTTTTTGGGGAAATCCACCAGGGCAAAACGCACCGATGGAGACAACTTCGACAGGTTCTCGAGCACCCAAATACAGCTGCTGCAATGCATCCCCGGAATACTCAAACGAACCCTTTGTAAACCTCCATCGTCAAACTCCAATAGGTCTTTTTCGATTTGCGGTTCAGCGAGGTAATCAAACTTGTGCAAGTCAGCTGTGGGCTGGGAACCAGCTGCTTGTTGAATGGTGTAGTAATTGTCTAAGCCTTGTGCCGAGAATATTTCATAGACGGTTTGGCATCCCCGACAACAAAAATCCTTGTCATCAAAGAGAAGGCTTCCTTCCTCACAAGGGTCTCCACAGTGATAGCAGCGAGTTGCATCTTGTACTGTTCCCATATTGCTTTACCTAATTGACCCCACAAACTTCCGACGGGGCTTTTGGAGGAACTATGACATTTGTCAGGTTTTAAAGCCCGGCGGCCAGCTACCTTTATCCTTTAATTCGATGACAGATGTCAAATCCCAATCAAAAAGATGCCGGATGCCTTCACCCCGAGATGTGTAGCGGTCAAGAAATCCGACTGCGGAAGAGCAGCTTGATCTTTGAAGAAGGAGAAAAGCTGACCTCTTTTTATATCGTCAAAGAAGGGGCTTGCCTGTTAAGCAGCCTAAGCGAGAAGAATGAACAACGCATTCACCGTATACTGGGTCCTGGAGATATCATGGGCAAGCGATCCTTTTTTACAGGAGAAGGGGCCGTTAGCTCCGCTCAGGCCCTGAACGAGGTAACCCTCTCGGTCTATTCAGCCAATGAAATGATGGGCTTTTTAAAAAGCCAGCCAGGACTGTGTCAGGAGGTAATGGCAGAACTCATTCAGGACGGATACCGCTCGGAAGATGAAGAACCCGTATTCAATGTACACAAGGACATCACACAACGCCTTGCCGCCCTTCTTCATTATTTGGCGACAAAATTTGGCACCAACTCCGCTAATGAACTTCGGGTTCAGCTCAAGCGCATCGAAATGGCCGCGGTATTGGGGACCTCTCCGGAATACATCACCAACCTACTCAAACGATTCGAATCCTGGGGAGTCATAAAAGGGTACAAAAACAAGATTCAACTCCATGGACTGGAACAACTCGAAAGCATGTTCTCGCCCTGAGAATCAATAGTATTACTCTCGGATGAGTTGAAAAATTATAGCAAGTAAAACAGCAGATTTAATTTATCTTTAATATGTCAGGTAAAGCAAAGAAGATGGAGGAAAGCAGATGTGAAAATTGCATCATTCGGCAGTTTAATTCGCTGCGTGCAATGAGTAAAGAGGAACTGAAAAAGGTCTCGGATTCCAAGGTTACACGGGTTATAAAAAAAGGGGAAGCCCTCTTTGACGAAGGCGACAAACTCAATGGGGTCTACTGTGTGCGCAATGGGGTTTCTAAATTGTCTAAACTGAGCCCTAACGGCAAGGATCAAATCGTCAAATTGGCCTCTAAGGGGCAGGTGATCGGTCAGCGTTCCGTAATAGCAGAAGAAAGCACCAACCTATCGGCCGAAGCCGTTAGCGATATGGAACTTTGCTTTATTCCCAAAGAAAGCATCAACAGTGCCCTCTCGAACAACCCCAACTTTACCCTGGAAGTTCTTCGCCACATGGCACATGACTTAAAAGAGGCAGACGACGTTATCGTGAACATGTCACAGAAGACCGTGAAGCAGCGTATTGCGGAAGCCTTCTTGTACCTCAAAAACAATTTTGGAGAAGACGAAGACGGCTATTTTACCTTGACCCTCTCCAGGGAAGATATCGCCAATGTAGTCGGAACCGCAACAGAGTCAGCGATTAGGATTATTTCGGAATTCAAAAAGAAAGGGCTTATCAAGGCCTCCGGCAAAAAACTGGGTATTGCCGATGAGCGCAAACTTCAGGAAATGGCCGACGGATTCTAAGCGAATTCTGGGGAACTGACATTTATCATAGAATAGGCAAGGCCCGGGCTCTACTTTTACTTCATCTTAAAATTTAGGAAGATGAAAAGAGTGCTCATCCCCACGGATTTTTCCCGTAATGCCTGGAACGCCATCAGCTACGCCTGCCAATTGTTTCGCAATGAGAACTGCCGTTTCATTCTTCTCAACACCTATACCCCATCTATTCCGAGTAACCGGTTTATGGCACCCATGGTCAACGGGATGCTGATTGAGGACGCGGTACGTCACACATCAGAAGTAGGCCTTGAAAAAACCCTGGAGCGAATCGAGAAGGTATTCCCCAATGCTAACCATGAATTTGTGATTCAATCCTCGTTTAGTCTCTTGGTCGATGCCGTTCAAGAAATTGTGGATCAGGAAGAAATTGATCTTATCGTAACCGGAACCAAAGGAGCTTCCGGGATGGACGAAGTATTTATGGGCAGCAATACGGTGAGAATTATCAAAAGTAGTCGCAAATGCCCGGTACTCGCAGTGCCTCAGCATTTTGATTTTATTCAGCCTGGAGAGATCGCCTTTGCTACGGATTTTAATCGTTTTTACACCCAATCGGAACTCGCTCCTTTATTGGAACTGGCGCAAAGTTTTAAAGCTACCGTTCGCATCGTGCATGTTCAATACGGAATCCAACCCTTGAGTGAGGTACAGCAATTCAATCTTAAAATGCTGTTGAAGTACATGGAACCGGTGGAGCATTACGTACACACAGTATCGGAGCTGCATTCGGTGTCTCAGACCCTCGAAGTCTTTACCCACCAATTGGGCATTCATTTACTGGCCTTATTGAACTACCAGCACAGTTATGTAGAGCGCTTTACCCGAGAACCCATTGTAAAAAGAACAGCCTTTCACACCCAAATTCCGCTTCTGGTGATTCCAGAGCTGGGAATGGAAATTCGCTCTACGGGTTCCAAAGAGCAGTCACAAGAATTTAGCAAGGTCTAAAGCGTGATTAAACCTACTCTTATTCTAAATCTTCCGTCAGGGGGCGATCCTCGTACCCTTGGCGGAAGGTTTTTTAGTGCTGTAATCATCGGTTAGCACCTTGTATACCATCCAGATCACCATGGCCTGACCAAGAACGGTCAAGTAAAAGACCCAATGAAAAGGAGTATCAAAACTGACCAGTACCGTCAGCACAAAGAGGAGGAGGGTCGTTAAGGCGACCACCGTCATCGCAGGTATTTTCATAGCTTTTTTTGCAAAAATAAGTGCTTCTGAAAAAGGAGAGAAGAAATCTATTGATTTTCAATTGGTTGCGGAAGACAGAGCCCAGAGCGATTTATATACTAACCAACCTAAAATATAAAGAAGATGCTACCAGGCCCTGTCTTCACTAAACAACCAACACTAACCAATCAACACTCACACTAAAGTACAATCGAGAGCAGCTTTATTATCTTTAAAAAGTCCTAATTAACAGAACGCTAAGACCCTTTTTATGGAGTCCCTTTCCCCTCTTTACGACAACCTCAAACGCTTTGTGCCTTTGGATACAGAATTAGAGGATCAACTGGCGAGCATTGCCCGTATAGCTAACCTTAAAAAAAGAGAATTTCTGGACCAACCGGGGGTGGTTAGTCACTACCGAAATTACATTCTACAAGGAGCCTTTTATTCCTACCACCTCGATGCTGATGGAAAGGAACATACCGTTCAAATCGCCCTGGAAGATTGGTTTGTGAGCGATTTTTACAGTTATATTACCCAGAGCCCGGCAACACTCTATGTCCAGGCCATGGAAGATTCTACCCTGATCCAATTTCACTATAATGATATCGAAGCCCTCTGTAAAAAAAGTCATTTACTCAGCGAATATTTTCGGGTGACCACCGAAAAAGCTTTCGCCTTCTCACGCAAAAGGGCTTTAACCAACTTGAGTCTCAGTGCCGAAGAACGGTATCTCGAACTCCTCCGGCGTTACCCAGAAATGAATCGGCGTTTTCCACAAAAAGTTATCGCCTCTTACCTCGGTATTTCTGCTGAGTTTTTAAGCAAAATCAAAAAACGACTACATACCTAAGTCCTCTATTCCTCATTTCTTGAACTAGTTCATTTTTATTGAAGAAGCCCTCATCGAATTTTGGGGTCTAATCTTTTACAAATGAAAAAACGCAGATGGTTAATTACCGGAGCCTCGAGCGGCCTGGGAAAAGCCTTGGTTCAGGAGGTCATCCAAAAAGAGGAGCTTGTCATTGCCAGCTTCCGAAATAAAAAACAAGCAGACGCCTTTGAGTTGGCCCATAAAGCCCAGGGGCATAAGGCCATTGTCCTTGATTTGGGGCAGCCCGAACAAATTGCTGAAAAGCTCAGCACACAGCTCGGAGATCTCCCCATTGACCTGCTGGTCAACAACGCCGGGATCGGTTTTATCGGTGCAGTGGAAGAAACCAGCCTGGAGGAAATACGTCAGGTGATGGAGGTGAACTTTTACGGCCCCATGGCCCTGACCAATGCCCTTCTTCCCGCTATGCGAAAAAGAGGTTCGGGTCGTATCATTCAAATCTCAAGTCATGCCGGAATCAAGGCTTTTGCCGGCTTTGGGGTGTACAATGCCAGCAAATTCGCTCTTGAGGGCTTAGCCGAAGCGCAAGCTCAGGAACTAGCAGAATTGGGCATCCAAATGACCCTGGTGGAACCTGGTCCTTTCCGCACCGAATTTGCCGGTGGAAGCCTTCACCAAGCGGCCAAACGCTATCCAGATTACAACGCGACTGCCGGGATTTTTCGTGAGCGTTTGAGCGGCGTAGACGGAAAACAGGAAGGAGACCCTCAAAAGGCGGCCTCCGCCCTATTTGCTTTGAGTCAAGAAGAAAATCCAGGTTTACGAATGCCCCTGGGCCGTATTCCTCTTCAAACAATACAGCTCAAAATAGATCAACTACAAGCTGACTTAGATCGCTACCGTGAGCGGGCAGCAGGCGCCGTTTTTGATGCCAATTAACTAAGGCTGCGGAAGA
>CAZLGZ010000008.1:4573-6872 GCA_964558965.1 uncultured Flavobacteriaceae bacterium | reverse complement strand
GAAGTAGACATCTGAAAAATGTCATAGCCTTCGCTCAAAGACCCGTCCACGATAACCGGAACAGGAACAGGCCCGGTTGCCTTTCCGGGCCCCACCCCTCTGGACATCGCGATCACTCGACCTTCGTAGACCCGTACTCCGAAGCCCAACTTGCGCAAATAACTAGCGAGAGTCGGGTAGTTTTTTTCGTCTTCCGCTGTGATTATTCTGCCTTCGGTCAAGGCATCGATCTGAAAAGCTACCGGCGCCTTTGCTTTGGAAGTGACCACCACCTCATCTAGGGCAATCTGATTGTCCGGCCAGAACGATATTTCTTGGGGTTCTTCTTCCAAGGAATAGGTCGCAATCCATTTTTTCCAATCTTCTTCATAGGTGGAAACACTTAGCGGTTCCATCCAAATATCACAGCCGCTTTTGACCAAGGCCTTTCCACGGGCATCCAAAGGGGTGGCAAAAAGAGTGTCCTGGCTTTGGGGGGTCAAAGTCGCGCTAAATCGTTTATCTGTTCCCACAGGAGCAAGGGCGAATACGCCGTTTCTGCTTTGGATTAAAACCTGCTTGACCTCTGTGCTCTGAAGACCTTGAACCTGCCCTTTAAAGGGTACTCCTGTCAGCAGGGTGGTGGGGTCCATTTCGGCCTCTATTGCTTTTATCAAGGAAGCCCGTAGCTTTACCCATTGATCGACTTGGGCATTTTTCTTTCGACTGGGCAGTTTAGAAAAAGAGGGAATATAGTCCTCCGGAAACACCTGCCCCAATTGATTCCTCAAAGCGTGGTCGCGCTGGTAAGAAAGATCATAACTCTCTTTGGTCATCACCGTTGCACTGAGCCGCAGGCCTTCTGACGGTCTCTTTGCCCTAGCGATTATACTTATAGAATCGGCTTCAAAACGCACATCGCTAAGCTGTAAAGGCTGATCCTTTTTAGACCATTGGTTTACAAACCAATTTTGGCCTCTGCTTTGCCCATTGACGACATAGCGCAATTGAATAACCCCTTCTGGAAGAGATGCCTTCGGCAATCGAAAAACCTCCTTATTGCGGTCAGCGTCCAATCGACTCAACTGCGTTTGGCCTTTTAGCCACACTTCCAATTGACCGTCCTTATCGATTGTGGGAGAGCTCAACTCAATCAAGACCTCTTCGGTTTCCAGGTTGTTTATCCGGATTCCAACGGAACCCTTTTCGGCAGGAATTACAGGGAAATAGGCCGGTGACTTTCCTGCGCCAACCAATAAGAATTTATAGGACTTAGCCGGATGGTGATAATAGGTCAATTGCCCCATCTCTTGCCACTTTCCTTTGATATCACTGATCAAAAGTTGGTTGTCTTCGTAAAAATCCAATCGTCTGTCGTCCTGGGATTCCGGACTTCGCAAAAGCTGAAACAACAGGGTGTTTTGCTGCCCAGCAATAACACTACCGTTCTCTGGAGTCCATAAAAATCGTTCCTCCGAGCCGAGGGGTTTTTCTTTGCTCAAGGGATTAGTTAACAAGCGAAGTCGCACCATATCACGAAGTGGGGCAGCTTCCTCATTTTGTAAAACCTGTGCCGCCAAAAAAACGTAATCATTTTTCCAGGACTCGTCCAGCAAGAGGTTCCCAAAACCCGATCCCTCACGTAAAGGAAAAACACCGGTTTTGAGAATTCCGCCCTCCTTGTTTAATAAATGAACCTGCACCAGGGCTTCTCCTTGTATAGGGGCCTCGAACTCGTCAAAAAGATAGGTCGTAAACCATACCTGCTCCCCAGGAGTAAAAACGGTTTTATTCAGGTGAAGCTGCAATTGGCCTTGTGAATACAGTCTAAAAGAAAGCATGGTAAAAAGGAGAAAAAGAACCTTAGGCGCTAGGCGAGTGTACATAGGCGAGAGCTAATGGATTAGCAGGGAACTCCTTACAAGATAGCCCATAAATGAGTAAATTATGCCTCTATTAACGCTTCTTTTAGACAATCTCTACCACCATGAACAGACGCCGATTTATCCAAAATACAGGAATGCTTACCGCCATGAGTTTACTCCCGGCCTACGCCTGTCAGAAGGCCCCTTCCAGCAAGTATAAAATGGGCTATCAGCTGTTTTCTATTCGGGACCAAATGGCCAAGGATCCCTTAGCCACCTTAAAGGCTCTGATCGCTATGGGTTATGAATCCTTTGAAACCTATGGGTACGAACCCGATACGGATCAAATTTATGGCTACACTGCCCAGGAATTCAGATCGGTCCTCGATGATCTACAGGTTGTGGCACCCAGCGGGCACTTTGGGTTTGACCCCTTTCATTTTGCGGAAGAAGCC
>CAZLGZ010000008.1:0-4473 GCA_964558965.1 uncultured Flavobacteriaceae bacterium | reverse complement strand
CTCCGAAATATTCTGCGGGCCATTATGGGTCTTTATTTGGCTTTCGCTGGCTTTTGGATGTACGCCCTCTTCCGACCGGCTTACTGGCACGCTGCAACCTTGAGTAATGCCCTCTTTATGGGCGGTTTGGGTTTTGGCAGGCTCCTCAGTTTTTTTCTGGACGGATACAGTGACGTCTATTTTCCTGGAATGTTTTTGGAATTCGGTATGATGTTTTGGGCCGTATTGAACTTGAAAAAAGCGTAACTTCAAAAGGCAATCCAAACCTGTACAAAATGAAACTCGGTGCCTTTTCCGTTAGTCTTGCCGTTCAAGACCTGCAAGCTTCCAAAACCTTTTATGAAGCCCTTGGCTTTTCTTTTTTTGCTGGCTCTGCCGAACAGAATTATCTGATCATGAAAAACGAAAGCAGTATAATTGGACTCTTTCAGGGCATGTTCCCCAACAACATCCTCACCTTTAATCCCGGCTGGGATCACAACGCTCAAAAGCAAAATGATTTCGATGACGTCCGCGCTATCGAAAATCACCTCAAGTCCAAAGGAATTCCTTTGGCTTCAGAGACCGGAGACTCCGAATCCGGCCCGGCAAGCTTTAGCGTGGTCGACCCTGACGGCAATGTCATCCTGATCGACCAACACGTGTAACCCCTTTTTTCGGTATTTGAAATCCTTTTCTGGCATTGGACGCCTTCTGTCGAAAAAACACCCAACTATTTCATTTTAAGACTATTATAGGTTAGATTTCCCCCGCTTCTATTAAACAACACTCCATGAAAAGAATCGCGCTTCTCGGTTCTTTCATGCTTCTATTTTGGGGAATGAAAGGACAGGACTGTGGTTGTGATATCACCTTAAACAACCTGAAGTCCAGCTCCCTCAATTTAATTTGGGGAAACGATCTCAACTACTCACCGGGAGATACCATCTGCATTCCGGCAGGATCTTACGCCGGACTCCGTTTTTACGATTTGGTGGGAACAGAAAACCAGCCAATCGTAATCAAAAACTGTGGAGGCCAGGTCATCCTAAATGAACCCGTTTACAGTGCAGTCTCTTTTCAAAGGAGTCAATACATTCACTTTACAGGGACTGGTGACAGTAACACTCCTTATGGTTTTTATGTAGGAGATACCGGAGGTGGAGCAGCAGGTCTTTATGTCGAAAACCTGAGCTCGGATCTCGAAATTGACCACGTTGAAATCGCCTATGCTGGCTTTGCAGGAATTATGGCCAAAACCGATCCAAGTTGTAACAGGCCAGAAACCTGGAGAAGCAGTGGGTTTGTACTCAAAAATCTGAATATTCACCACAATTACATCCACCATACCGCTGGAGAAGGAATCTATTTAGGGTTTACAGGCGGTTATAAAATACAGTCGAATAGAAGTTGTGACGGCACTCCTATTTTTGGTCATTGGCTTGACAATGTAGACGTACACCATAATATCTTAGAGGATATTGGTTGGGATGGGATACAGGTGAATTTAGGACGGGAAAATGTAAATATTCACGACAATTCCATTGTTCGGTACGGAAATGCAGATGTATACTTCCAAAATTTTGGTATGAGTATAGGGGCCGGAGTATACAACATCTTTAATAACACCCTGATCAACGAAAACGGAGGAACAGGTCAAGGCATGCAGTTCATCTCAGTTGATAGTGGTACAAAGATTTACAACAATTTACTTGTTAATCCAGACTTTCACGGGTTCTTCTTACACCAAAGGCACGAATTCAAGAATCCAGAAGAAGGCTATTATATTGCTAACAATACGATAATAACTCCAGAAAATTCAGGAGTATTCTACAATAGCGTTATCACCATAACGGAAGACCCAAGCAAGCAATACCAAACACAGGATTTAACTCCTACCTATCTTGTAAATAATCTTATTGTTGATCCTGGAAATGATTTCGCCAGCGGAAACACCTGGAAAAAAGATCCTGAATCTTACTTTGATTTTAATAATCGATCTACAAGAGATAGCCTGCTCCCTTACATCTATAACAACCATACAAGTCGCGAGCTGTCGGGACTTGGGCTAATTGATCCCAATTCCCTTAATTTTCGACCGGGCCCTCATTCTATTGATTTAATTGATAAGGGAGTCGATCTAACATCCTGGGGAATTATGGATGATCTGGATAAAAACAAAAGACCACAAGGAATAAGTTTTGATATTGGTGCATTTGAAGCACCCATAGATCCTCTGGAAGATACAACCAGTGATTCCTTGCAAGGAACTGCCAATTTGTTGGATCAAATAATTCTTTATCCCAATCCAACACCAGATGGGATATTTGAAGTTCAGGTTCCCACGGGATTCAATAGAAATTCTCAGATGACGATCCTCAATTTTAGCGGACAGGTTTTCTTTAAAAGCACTTTGAACAAGTATCAGAAAAATCCTGTTTTTCTTCCAGCAGGGTTCTATTTTGTAGAATTGGGTAGCACCAACCAAAAAGTGGTGAAAAAACTCGTTGTCAGTGGATACTGAATTTAACGCTCTATCGGCGGGACGCCCCCATAGAGTTTTTTCATTTTGTCCACCTGTTCCTGAGACTTTGGTGCGTAGACCTCTTTTTCACTGGACGGATACCGCTCAAGAGCGGCCTGGGGTCGTATTGGACGAGGCTGAAAATTCCCGCCACAACTCGGGCATACATTCTCAAAGAGCTCTAAAGCGCAGTCTCGGCAATAGGTGCACTCAAAACTACAGATCATAGCCTCTGCGCAATCGGGTGGCAACTCTTTACGGCAGTGTTCGCAATTAGGTCGAAGCTCTAACATAACTCAGAGGTAGCGTTCTTCTATGATTTTATTGTGCCAAATCTCGTGCCCAGCAATAATAAAAGCAGCGGCCCGAGCAGAAACCGGATTCCCATCTACACTGCCCATCCGGCCCAAATCAGCCGTGGCCAAACTCTCAAGCACCGAGAGTGTAAAATCACGGGTTGTACGGTATTCCTCCAACAAAGCCGTCATGCTTTTCTGGTTGGCCTGTGAAGTCGGTATATAATCGTTTTGATCGAATCCTGCCAAAGGGGTTTGGTCTCCTCTTGAAATTCGAAAGGCGCGGTACAAGAAAATACGTTCCGTATCGATTAAGTGCTGCAGTACTTCCTTGCAGGTCCACTTCCCTTCCGCATAGCGGTACTCCTGCTTTTCTTCCGGCAAATTTTGATAGAAAGCTTCGGTCTTCTCAGCCCCTGCCTTTAGAGCATCTAATAGTTCAGAAGCAGGGTCTACCTGAGTGATATAGGTGGCGTAGTAGGGGTGAAATTCGGATTCTTGTAGGGCCTGTGTAGTCATGATCGTCAATTGTGTTAATCTGGGACAAAATTAATTATTCCGACCGGGCTAAAGCCATACGACCTGATCAAGGGTTTTAACCGATCACCTCTCCTCTTGCGGGATATCCGGTTCTAGTAATGTAATCTACAGCCTTTACAAAAGACGGTAAATAAGGCCTCCCCCAAGGATTAGAAGTGATAGCTGCGTAGTACACCTTATTTTGCTTATCGATTAAAAATAGACCAGGCTCGCTAAATTCTTCCGGTTCTCCCTCCTTCACACCCTTGCTGAGGTATAGTCCCCAATCCCTAGCTTGTTCTCTATCCAAACCATAACCAATTTTCAGCTGATCGATGCCCCATTTTTGGCGAGAAAGTCTAGCGCGCTTTTCCGAGTCCATACTAAGGGCGACAACGTCGACACCTCTCTGAGCAAATTCTGGGAGTAAATCTTGTAATTGTTGCAAATATCTCTCGCAGATCGGACAGTGAAGGCCTCGGTAGAAAACCAAGAGTTGGAAATTTTCTGTTTCCTGTTCTGACAAGGTGAATTTTATCTGATCCAGTGTATTGAATTCCAAAAAAGGAGCCACTTGTAAAGGGGTGGGTCTATCCATTACTCTTTGTATTAAAATGTAGGTTTAAATGTTGGTCAAAGCGTTTAAAATCTTGATTAATCTGAGGGTTCTTCATTACATCATAAGACATGAAAGTGGGTAGGGCTTTTAAACCAAACCATTGAAAATTTAAATGCATGGGTTTAAGTAATTCGTCCTCACTAATTCCATTAAAAAAAGTTTCCTCCGGATTTCGAAAAGCCTCTTCGGGAGCATTAGCTGTTACAGAGATCATATACTTTCCCTTTAGTTTTCCTCCAAGGCCATAATTCTTCTTGGGCTCTTCACGACTTCTGCCATCCCCTGCTGACAATTCTCCCATCATTCCAGCAGAGAACACCTCATCAATGTACTTCTTAAAAGACCAGCTAACACCCATCCAGTTCAAGGGAGTCTGAAAAAAGACCAGATCAGCCCACTTGAAATTTTCAATCTCCTGATTCACTTCATAGCTATCTTCCATTGTTCTAACCCGAACAGCACATCCCTGACTTTCAAAAAAATCCTTGGCTTTCTTAGTATAACTGGCATTCAAACGTCCTTCAGAGAAAGGATAC
>CAZLGZ010000007.1:0-27860 GCA_964558965.1 uncultured Flavobacteriaceae bacterium | reverse complement strand
AAGGCCTTGATTTCGTCTCTTTTGGCGAGGAATTCATCTCGGACCAGGGTACAGGATCCTTCGGGTCTCTTATGTCCCCGATACACCCGCTGGGTCACGTGTTCGATCCCCGTTTGCTTATTTAGCCAATCGGGCACAAAGGCGTACTTGGGATTGACGAGCCCACAGAGATCGAAGTCGTAGGGAATAGGAATGGTGGTGTTGTCTTTATAGATCAGCTTGACGTTGTGAGGCTGCTGGGTATGAAAATCCCAATTGCCAATCATGTATTGAAAGTAATTGTGTCGAAGCGCCGCTTCGGGGTCGTGGTATTCGTCCGGGACACCCCGGCGGTGTTCTTTAGCGTCGTAGCGCTTGGCTACCTCATCGATATGTTCAATAACCAGCCCCTTAAGCTTGTGGGTAATTACTTTTTTACCGCGCTCCTCGGTCAATTCTACATCCAATAGGCGGGTTCTAAAATGGTAAGGCGAAAGGATTTCATACAGTTGATAAGCCCAGTACTCCTTGATGATGTTGTCGTTGTTGTTCTTATCGCGCTGACAGGGCAGAACAATCTTGAGTTTGCGATCTGATCGGAAAGGGGTGCCCTTGGCTTTCTTTTTCGGGATCTTGACTTTGATAGGCGGGAAGTAACAGTTCGCCAGGCGGAAAGCTCCTCTTTTTTTGATCCCCGCATCCAGCTCGACCCAGCTGCCCTCATCGTTTTTGTATGAAAAAGCTACGGGGATATAAGTCGAGTCGTTGGATTCCTTTTTGAGTTTTTTAAACGACAGGTGAAGCTTGACGGGCAAGGGCTGATCTTCTTTAAAAAGCTTGGTTTCCTTCTTTTCTTCTTCTTGGGCAAAAAGTCCTGCGGAAAGGAATAAAATCAGGAAAGTGAGACCAAGGGATTGCACTCTCTTCATGGCGGTTGTTCGGTTTTTTTGGTTAGATTACTGCTGTAAATCCTTGAAAGTGATCAAACTCTACCTCTCTGCCATTAACTTCAGAACCCTTATTGCCTTGGCCTTAGCGGCCGCAGCGACCTGGCTTACTTTGCGGTTTGAGATCTACTTTCACGTCGACTTAACCATGCTCAGTATCGCCATAATTTTTCCGTTGGTGTTCGCTATTCGCATGTCATTTCGCCGGAGGGAAAAAGCCTTGGAGCACTTGAGTGATTTCAGAAGCGGGCTTAAGACGATCAATGACTTTGCTTATTGCGACCAGGACCTTCCAGAGGCCCAGAAAGAGGAGCTTCACGGCATTCTTGCTGAAATTAGCGACACCTTGATTGAGCACCTCCGAGCGAACAAACAGACCATTAGCGATCTGGATCTGGTCATGAATAAAGTCAACCAGTTTGTCATACAAAATAGTGATTATCTGAAGAATAAGCTTCGGGACCGTATCTTCCGCTTCATGAATGACTGCAATGAAGGGCTCGAAAATCTGCACGCGATTAACACCCACAGAACCCCAATTAGTCTGAATGCTTATTGCCGGGTCTTTGTCTTTCTTTTTCCGTTTGTCTATGCGCCAAGCATTGCTCACGACTTGGACTACTACCAGGTTTTAAGGCCAACAGTGATCTATGGAGTGGTCTTGCTAACCGAGTTTATCCTCATTGCACTGTACAACATCCAGTACCACTTGGAGTTCCCTTTTGACAACAAGGGGGTAGATGATATCAAGCTGGAGTCATTCCGGTTTAAGCGTTGAATTTTTATTAGGGAAAAACGTAATTATTTTGGATATTGGGTTTAACCAATCCGTTTAACCAAACCAAAACCCATGAAAAATCCCCTCAAGGTATTTACCGTGCTCTTTTTTACTCTTGCACTTCTTTCTTGCGAAAGCGAACAAGTTGATCAAAGCCAGGAATCCATTGATAACCGTGCCTTGTTATTGGGAACCTGGGGCCTAATTGAATCTTCCACCAATGGAACGGTTGACGACAACAGTCAAAACTGTAAGCTGTTTAATACGATAGAATTTTTAACCACCAATGCCTTTGTCAATGTAGCGGTGGGCACAAACTGTGCTGGCGTTGAGAGCACCTATGAAGACTATTCGGTGAACAAATCTGTTTTACGTGTTGGGAGCACGACGGTTGACATTGTCACCTTAACCGCTACCACCTTGGTGGTGGATTATCGAACAACCAACGCCTATCGAGAAACCTACATCAAACGTTAGGCAGCCCTTAATAATCGATTCGGGACCGCCCATACAGTCAGGTTTTCATATATAGCGAGAACCTCCTATTTTGAGCAGATCATTAGCCAATTCGCTCAAAATGAAAAAACTCGTCTTTTTTGCCTGTATCCTACTGATTGTCGCCTGTAAATCCCAAGCGGTCTCAGAGAAGCAGGACCAAGTGTTTTATACCTATGATTCTCAGGGTGAACTGGGCAGCTGCACCCTCTTCCCGGATAAGATTGTCTTCAAGTCTCCGATGAATTCTGAGAGCGAGAAGAGCCTGACGACCATGACCATCATCAAGCGTTTTGACAGCCAGCATCTTTTGCTGTTTAATGAGCGCAGCGGGCAACCCTATGGTGTGGTATCTGTCTATACCACCGATGATAATATTCTTAAAATGAACCGTGTCTTTTCGGCCAAGACCGCGGAGGAAGCCGAAAGAAAGTGGAACGAGGAAGAAGCCCCTTCTTGGATAGCCCTTACCGAAAGAGACCTCTATCCCAAAAGCATGATTGATCAAATGGAGAATGCGCCCGGTTTGGACGAGATCAAAAGGGATGATTTAATCGCCGCTATGCAGTGGCGCAAACCCTTGTCCAAGATGTTGCAGGCTTATCTGGAAGACACCGAAGGCAAACGCAGTTTTATGGTTTACCGCTTTGTCGAAAACTACCGCAACAGAAGACTGGTACAAATGGGATATAACCCCTACAAACAGGTGGTTTACAATTTCGAGAAGCGCTTTGAAGGGGATGCCGAAATCCTAAAACTCCTCAACGAGGAGATTAAGTTTTAGGGTCTTCTAAGCAAGGATTTCTTGGCCAGTTCTATTTCAAAATTCTCTCCTCCGTCGGCAGGCTGAATCAAGTAGCGCACCGAATCCGCAGCTTTGAATTCTTCTCTTCTGGCAATGATGTCACAGACCTCGTAATCTTCTCCTTCAATTTGAAGAATGACATCGCCATAGCTGAGCTTATCTTTTAGTTCTTCCTCCCAAACCAGACCGATCAGCAGGTGTTTTCCGTCACTAGTCAGGGATACACCCCGTGCCCGATCATCCATTAAGGTTTCCTCTTTAAAAGGCTCAAAATAGAAGCGTTTTTTCTTGTAGTCCAGGGTCAACACACCGTGTTTTAATATGGTTGCCCCAATGCGGGAGTTGTCGTCGTTGGTGGTTTCGAGCACGACATTCCGAAATGGGTGTCCCGCCAATTTGAGTGTGGGCAGCAGCAAGCGGGCATGCTCCTCCTTTGCCCCAGCCCCAAAAAGGCCGATGGAAGAACCCCCAACACTTGTCCCTCTTTCCTGAAAGATGGGCAGTTTGGAAAAGGTGGCATAATGGGCTTTGCTGAGGTCGTAAAGGTCAGCCGCTCCGGTATCCACCAAAAGGCGTTCCCGACCGGTTTTTTCGCCTACCACCTCGATCCACACATAGGGGCTTTTTTGCTTGCCTACCAGTTCTAGTTTTTCTCTGTTGGCGTTGTCGAGCTGCAGTTTTTTGCGCTGGTCTGTCAGGATCACTTTTTTGTTGGGCAGGTCAAACTGCACCACGGAGGTGCTCAGCACATTGCTGCCCAAAAGTCCGTCGATTTGGAAACAGCGGAAAACCACATTGCTATCGTCCAGGTTAACCAGGGCCGGGATATTTTTAAAAAGGGCGTTTCCAAGCTTGATTTCTGAAAGAGTGGCCACATTCATTTGGGAGGACTGGTTGTTGGCGTCCGAAACACGCAGGCTGCTCACGGCCTTACCCCCAAGCTTTTCAAAAAGCCGCGTGGAGATGACGTTGGGAGCTCCGGTATCTAGAATGAAACGATAGGTTTCTCCTTCGATCTCCACCGGAATCAGGATTTTCTCGCTGACGAATTCAAAGGGGATTTCTTCGTAGTAATTCCGGGGAACATCGCCCAGTTTGCTGAGGTTAACCCTTTGGGCCTGAAGACCAACAACAAACAGCAGGAAGAAAGGAAAGAGAATCTTTTTCATCAGAAAGGGGTTATTTCAGAATAAGGTATTGGCCTTTGTCGGAGTTGTAGGTGCGGCTCTTGCCCTTCGAACGCACACGAAGCACAGCGTCTTTTACCAGTCTTCTGCGCATCATTGTGCCTTTAGGAACTTTCCATTCGGTAATCAAATAGTCTCCGAAAAAGACTTCTACGCGATAAGGTTCATCGTTGGGATTGTAGAGAACCATCCAATAGTTCGGCAATCCTTGGGCTTCTTGCGGGAGATACAGTCCTCGATTTGGTTTGTAAGCGGAAATGGTTTTCGGTGATGCAGGAACCGTGCTATTTGAAAGCTGTGCGGAGGAGCGACCAATTTCTTGAAACAAGGCCTCCAATTCTTGCGGTGAGGCCTGGTGTAGATCCAACAAAAGCTGTCCGCACAGGTTCGTGTAAGCACCCCATTGAAGGTCCATGACTTTGATTAGGTCTTCGATGTACCCTTGTACTTTTTGTATTTCGTAGGCGTACCAACCACTGTTACTAACAAAAGCAATAGATTGCTCAACGCTCGCTGCGTCTTTTTCAAACAAAAAGGGAGCCTTATCTATCAACCTCAACCTTAAATCTTCCAGGTATCCATCAAATTCAAAGGTGACCTGTTGGACTTCCATGGCAAAGGTTTTGTAGACTGATAAATCCACAAACAAAGACCTTTGGGCTTCTTTAAAATCTGGTTTTCGGCCAATAAGCTCCGTCATTCCAGGGCTAACCCAGTAATAGGAGGGCTGGGTTATTGAAAGGGAGTCCGCAAAAAGAAAACGGGTATACTCCGGATTTTGGGTGTAAAAGGTAGTGCGATCCGGGTTTTGAAGCAATCTCAGGACAGAATCAATTTGGGCGTACCGCGAAGAAAAATCACTTGACCAAGTAGCGACTGACCCTAAGAATAGCTCCGTGTCTTCAAATAGGACGTTCAACTCTTCCTGTCGGTTGTCTTTGTCTTTCCAAGAGTTGACCTGCAGGGCGATTATAATTCCAATGACCACCAAAAAGATCTCGCCTACTGCATAAAGCAGGTATTTTCTCAAACGGTTTTCGGCGAGTAGCTTCTTTCGGATAACAGAAAAGAATCGTAGCACTAAATGTGGGTTGAAGGATGTCTTGAAGATAATGAATTCTATGTGTGAGCGCCAGGCAATCGGAGAATCATAAATTTATATTATGTGTTCCAGAAAAAGAATAAATAAAAATATATGCTTTTAAAGCAAGAGATTTGCAACGCAAACGATTAAGTAACTCTTGCCTTATGAGTACAAGTACAGTCAAAAAACAACAACAGTCGTCCCGAACCAATACTCCTGTAAAAGTGGCCGTAGCCACTGGAGATGGGATTGGACCCGAAATCATGAAAGCCACTTTACGCATCCTCGATGCCGCAGGGGCACAGATTGAACCAGAATTCATCGAGCTGGGAGAGAAGGTCTACACCTCTGGGAACACCAGCGGAATTAGCCCGGAAGCCTGGGAAGCAATACGCAGTAACAAGCTTATACTCAAAGCGCCCATTACCACGCCCCAAGGGAAGGGCTACAAGAGTTTGAACGTGACCCTACGCAAGTCCCTTGGACTGTATGCTAATGTGCGTCCTGTTATGGCACTTTCTCCTTACGTCCACACCCATTTCCCCAATATGGACGTGGTCATCATTCGCGAAAACGAAGAAGACCTGTACGCTGGCATTGAACACCGCCAAACCCAGGAGGTGGTGCAATGCCTAAAGCTCATTACCCGCCCTGGTTGTGAGCGCATCATCCGCTACGCTTTTGAATACGCTCGGGTCTACGGTCGCCAAAAAGTGACCTGTATGGTCAAAGACAACATCATGAAATTGACAGACGGTCTTTTTCACCAGGTCTTTGATGAAATCGCCCAAGAGTACCCCGAGATCGAAAGCAATACCCAGATCATCGATATCGGTTCTGCACGTTTAGCGGCCAGTCCAGAGCTATACGATGTGATCGTGACGTCAAATCTCTATGGCGATATTATCTCCGACATTGCTGCCGAGATAGGTGGTTCTGTTGGGATGGCCGGTTCGGCCAACATCGGCTCTGAAGTTGCCATGTTTGAAGCCATTCACGGCTCAGCACCGGACATCTCTGGTCAGGGAATTGCCAATCCATCAGGACTGCTAAACGCTGCCGTCGCCCTCTTGGCCCATATTGGACAAAACGATACAGCTGACCGCATCAAAAACGCCTGGTTGTATACTCTGGAACAGGGGTATCACACGGCCGATATTTATCAGGAAGGGCAAAGCCGAGATTTGTTGAGCACGCAGGAATTCGCTGATCAGGTGATTGAACACCTGGGAGAGAAGCCCGAGGACCTTGCCGAAAGTAAACTGTCGAGCGGTAAAGGGTCCATTCATATTCCACCCTATGTTCGACAAAAACAAGTGAAGAAATTGGTAGGAGTCGATGTCTTCCTGGACTGGGAAGGTACAGACCCCAATGAGCTAGGGGAGCAACTGGATCAGATTACTGCCTACAAAGTAAAACTCAAAATGATCACCAACCGAGGTGTTAAAGTCTATCCAGGAGGTTTACAAGAAACCAATTGCACTGATCACTGGCGTTGCCGATTTGTCGGATTTGACGCTCTAATCAACCGACAAGAGCCGGTTTATGCGCATATAGAGTTTGATCAGGTGCTCGCGCTCCTTTCTGAACTCAACGAGAAAGGGTTCGATGTGATCAAGACCGAAAACTTATACGAATTCGACGGTAATAGAGGATTTTCTCTCGGACAGGGAGAATAGTGTTTGATTGCTTGGATGATGGCCGGGTAGAAGGGTTCGGGGGGACCTTTTCACCTGGCCTTTTTTTGTAGGAAGAAAAGGTCCTTCTTACAGCTCCTGACACAGCAATCTTACGGGAATACTGCTTGGTTTTATGAAATGGTCATGTTTGTGCTTAAAAATTACCCTATTCACTTATTTATTCTATATTTAAGTCTGTAATTTTTGGAACCCCCGAGGCATTCGAAAAGAACTGACAACCAAAAAATTGCACTGAATAACTAAAGAAAAGACCACCGTAAAACGAACACTATGAAAATTCCAAATTCCGCAGTTGGAGGATTGATTTTAATGGGATGGATTGGAAGCCTGGCTTTGGCTTTTTCACTTTACCCTAAATTGATGAAAACTGGTGACACGCCGCCTTCTACCGGCTTGGACCAAAAACAACTCGAAGCCGCCGTATTTGCCTTGGAGGAATTCAAGTACTTGATGAAAGAAAACGACAGTCTTTACGATGCTGTAATTGAGGCTCGTGAGCTGGAAACAGAAAACAAGGTTTTGCGCAAAATTATTGATGAAAACGTAGGCCGTAACGTTGTGATTCGTTACCAAACCAACGGAAAAACACGTGTATACGACCGAGAGAATAATGTTTGGGTGACCCAGTAAGCGGGAAATGCCAAACAAAAAAGCCTGCTCTTTTCGGAGCAGGCTTTTTTATGCGGTAAAGGTTTGTCCTTAGTACTCACCTAAGAGGTCCGCTTTAATATTTTTCAGGGTGAGCAGGTATTCGCTTTGCTTGACCTGGTAGTATCCTTGAATCCCCAACTTATTGAGTTTATCGAGGTAGCTGCCCGATTTCGGCTTGCGCTGCTTGATCAATTCATCCAGGTAAGCCAAGGCTTTTTCGCGAATCCATTCGGTGTGGTTCACCCCTTCATCGTCATACCCCAAGGCCAAGATTTGATCTCCGAGTAGATCCTGGTATACTTCTCGTCCGGCCAAGTAATAGGGCCCGTCTTCGGTGACCAACTGAATGGCTTTGTTGTCTGTCATCGGTACAGGACCGTACTTGTCAATTTCGACCGTCATGTACTGGAAGCCAGCAGCGCGGTTGTACTCCCGCACTTCAATTTTGGCAGCATTTTCTTTGCGTTCAACAGCAGAGATATAATCCTCCAAAAAGATATTTCTTAGCTCTTTGTCAATATCGTACCAGCGCTGTTCTAAAGCTACAGTGTCCGAATAACTGATATAGTTGTCCAAACCTTTGATCATGTAGTGAATCTCGAACAACTCCCCTTTCTGTTGAAGGCCTTGAGCAAATTGCTTAATCCCGGGGATGAGGTTTTTGCGGGAATTCAGCTCTTCGTACAGGAAGGAATCTTTAAAGATATAGTCGTGGTTGCGGATATCGTTTTGCTTAAAGACATCATCCTCCGAAACAGTACGCCCTAAAATACCAGACTCCAAATAGTTTAGGCGGTTCTTTTCTCCATTAATGGTGTCAATCTTAACAATGGCTAAACCACCAAAAAGAGAAAGAAACTGGCTTCTCTGGTTTTGTACATCCTGCTCTAGAATATTGATGTCGCTGTAAAAAATGGTTCGAAGCTCATCAAAGCTCTTTTTACTGCTACTGGTCAGTGGCATCTGAAAAAGCTCCTTGGTGATGTTCAGCTTTTTTTCTTCATCTTTCCCCAATTGGATCACCTTCATCGGAAAGGTGGCTCCATTTTGAAAAGTAATTTCTAACCAGACAAAGACGAGCTCGGATTTTTTTAGGCTTCCAAATTTGAGGTCGCGCTCTTTGCCAACCTTCAATTCAAATGGACTAGACTTGAGCGGCGTACGCAGTTCCCTGGGTGTAGTCGGCAGATTGCTTTTAAAGGCGGTTACTTTGATGGGCCCGTAAAACTCATTGTACACAGTGAGTTTGGACTCCCTAGCGCTGATTTGGCTGGCGGCCAGAAAGAAAATGCTGAGAAAAATGAAACGCAGTTTCATGAGGTGAGGTTATTTAGGTTTTAATCGTCAAAAGGTAGCGAATTATTTGGGAACATTCATGTAGTTATTTTCTTCCCGTTAGTCTGGCGATTTTCTTCCATAAATCGCTTATTCTATGAGGATTAAGAATAGTGGTTAAAGCAAGACTGTTACTTTTTGCGGCCATAAAAAAAGCCCGACAAAAAAAGCCGGGCTCCCTTCGTATTTTAAAAGTCAATTACTCAATGGTATTCTTAACGGAGGACGTGGAGTTCATAGTCATTTTCATTTCTGTTCCGTCTTCCATGGTCATGGTCATGTTCATGGGCAAAACCACATCGTAGCTCAAGACATAGTTCTTTTTGGAATCAAACTTCAAAACTCCTTCTCCTCGGCCGGTGGCCGACATATTCATTCCCTGGCTTTCACCGTCAAAGCTGAGGTTTTGGACCACCTCAAAGGTGCCGATACCTCCCTGAAGCGCAAGAAGCTTGAAGTTATTTTTGATAAACATTTGGATGGGTTGGCCTCCGGGTACAGGCAAATCCATAGGATAGCTGTTTTCGAAGGTATCACCGACAGCTAGCGCTGATTTTGGAAATTGCACCTTATCCTGCATGTCCTTCATGGCACTGCTGAGGCTTTCTTCCAATTCAGGAGTCAGGTTGGAAGAAGCTTCTTTGTCGAGGGTAAATACCCCGTTTCGGTACATCCCAATCATTTTAGCCTTCATAAGCGAATCGTCAAGAGGTACCGGAATTTCTTCTCCGTTCATTTTCAACTTAACGGCCATATTATCGTAAACCATGGTGATCGGAAATCCGAGATCACCTTGATTAGCTCCTGTGGTAATAGTCAGGGAAATGGTCATCTCTTGGTTCATATCCATATTACCACCCAACTGACCCATATCCATAGTCATATCATTCACCGTAACCATCTCGGTCTTGTACGTCCGATTAGGTTCCATATCATTTTTAAAGACCGCAGATTTCTGTGCGGAAAGGCTAAGGGTAAGGATCAAAAAGATCCCGGAGATCATCTTTTTCATGTGGGTGATTTTTATGTATTTGAAAGGTAAGCATTAATGCAATATGCACAGGAACGATAAAGTAGAGGCTAAAATTTTACACCTTAAACAATATGTAAGAAAAAGCCTACGTTTTAACTGTTCACCGCAAGACTGATGAGCAAAACAAAAACCACCACCTCAATAGATCTTCCCTGGGCTGTTTTTCAAACGGACGCCACAGGCAAATTAGTCAATGGGTCACCTAAAGCACGTGACCTGATGCAGTTTTGGAGAACCAAGGACTTCACCACAATAATCCAGGCCATTGAATGGAATGGACCTTTAAACTGGGAACAATTGGTTCAAAAAGAGATTCCCGATGTAGGATATTATAAGTACTACGATAGCAAATCAGTCATTCACTGGTTTCGCTTCTCCTTGCAGTTTCAGAATGCTGAATCCTTTATCAGTGTAGAAGATATTACTTCCCGTAAGATGGCCAACGACCTTTCTAAATTGGCCTGTAAGGCGGCAAATGTAGGGAGTTGGGAATTGGATCTTTTGCGGAATCAATTGTACTGGTCCGATACGGTTCGCGAAATCCATGAGGTTCCAATAGATTATGATCCTCAATTAGATACAGCGATTGAATTTTACAAAGCGGGATACTACCGCGATAAGATTCGAGAGGTTGTTTCTCATTGTATAGAAACAGGAGAACCCTATGACGGAGAACTGATTATCGTTACAGCTAAGGGGAATGAAAAATGGGTTCGCGCCATCGGCCATAGCGAAATCATTAATGGAGTATGTACGCGTATGTACGGGACCTTTCAAGATATTGATCGCCAAAAAAAGGCCGAGATCGAACGCCACCGTCTCAGTGAGCGGATGCAGGTAGCCGTACAAAGTGCGAAAGTCGGACTATGGGATTTGGACATTGTCAATAATGTTGTGCATTGGGACGATATTATGTATGATCTGTATGATGTCAAAAGAGAAGAATTCACCGGAGATTTTGACGCTTGGGAGAAGACCGTGCATCCCGATGATAAAGAAGAAGCCTTGATCAATGTTGAAAAGGCCATATCGGGTGAACAGGAATTCAATACTGTTTTTAGAATTATTTCAGGAAAAGGAGATGTGCGCTACATCACTGGTAAAGCGGAAGTTTTCCGAAACACCAAAGGAGAGCCCATTCGCATGATCGGCGCCAATACCGACATCACCAAAATCAAGCGAAACGAATCCCGCTTGCGAAAGCTCTTGGAAATCACCGAAAAGCAGA
Source organism: uncultured Flavobacteriaceae bacterium (assembly GCA_964558965.1). Lineage (GTDB taxonomy): Bacteria > Bacteroidota > Bacteroidia > Flavobacteriales > Flavobacteriaceae > Aureicoccus. Next base: position 16,638 of record CAZLGZ010000007.1, on the reverse strand, counting down.
ACCAGAGTCTACTGAATTTTGCGCATATCGTATCACACAATCTGCGCTCCAACTCGAGTAACCTCAGTTTGTTGACAGGCATGTTCAAAGCCGGTAAAATGCCGGTAGACAAAGCTGTCGAAATGATTCAGGTCTCAGCAGATCGATTGGAGCAGACCATAACCGACCTCAACGAGGTTGTTCACATTAAGACCAAAGACAAGCACCAATCACCTCTTGCTTTCCGCCAAATTTTGCTGGAAGTCATGGAGGGGATAAACGGAACCTGGAGCAGTGCAGATGCGAAGCTGGATCTTAACATCGATGCTGATCTACGCGTTCATGGGGTGAAATCCTATATCGAGAGTGTGATTCACAACATGCTGACAAATGCCTTGAAATACAGCAAAACTGACACACCCCTCAAGTTATCGGTCTATGCCGAAACCACTTATGAAGATGCCCGCATTTACTTTAAGGACAATGGACGAGGGATTGATTTAGAAAAACACAAAGACAAAATATTTGGCATGTATAAAACATTCCACGGGAACCCTGATGCCAAGGGGATCGGACTTTTCCTCTCTCAAAACCAAATGGAGAGTATGGGAGGTAAAATTACTGTGGAGAGCCAACTGAATGAAGGAACCACCTTCTGTTTACATTTTAAAAGAGAAGCATGAGCAGTACAACACACTATTTCAAGCGCGTAGCCATCATTGATGATGACTTTATTTTCCGGAATGTATTCGAGATGCTTCTAACCGCTGAGAACTTTTCTGAGAAGATTTTACATTTTGATCACTCGGCCCTCGCCCTGGATTTTTTCAAAACCAATCCACCGGCAGAGGAGATTCCTGACATACTCTTTCTGGACATCAATATGCCGGTCTTGGATGGCTGGCAATTTTTGGAGGAGTACTTGGAGCTTAATCCGGCACCCAATGTACCCATCGTGATGATGAGTTCTTCCATAGATCAACAAGATTTGGAAAAGGCCAAGGCCTACCAGGATCACTTGTTGGCCTATATCCCTAAACCTCCGACAGAAAGCGATCTTCAGACCCTAGTAGCTCTAGTGCGAAAAGAGACACCGGCTTAGCCCGCCAGCATCAGCAAAGCCCCAAGAGCTGTTACGGCCAGAATAAATCGGCGGTAAGCCTTTTCGGGTATGAAGCGGACGATTCTTACCCCCACCACAAGTCCGACAAGCAAGAAGGGCAACAGTTGCAGATCGACTCGTAAAGAGTCAGCATTAATCGTACCCCATACCCAATAATGAATGGGCAATTTGATTGCATTGGTAATCAAAAAGAGCCAGGCTGCCGTGCCCACAAAGGTGTTTTTTTGCAGGCCTAACCCAAGGAAATACAAGTTTGTAAAAGACCCTGCAAGGTTCCCCAGCATGGTAGCAAGACCCGCCAATAGCCCCATAATGGGAGCAAAAAAAGACGGGATTTTTTGCAATTGCCCAGGCCGTAAATCCCGGTAGAGCAATAGCCCAAGACTGAGGAGTACGATTCCGGCTAAGGTGTATTGAAAAATTCGTTCCGGGAGGGCGTCTCCAATCCAGGTGCCCAGTCCAATCCCGACCAGCATAATGGGCAAGATGCGCAAAAGAGGCTTCCATTCTGTATGGCGATTGTAGTACCATACAGCAAAAACATCTCCGACCACGAGGAGCGGCATAATTAAACCGGTGCTCGAAAAAGCCCCATAACTCAGGGCCATTAAAGTCACGTTGAGTACCGACAACCCCTTTAAACCTGCCTTGGAAGTGCCGATTAAAAAAGCCGCAAGAATAGCGGGCCAAGGTTGTTGGAAGAGTAGATCCATGAAGGGACAAAATAAGAAAAACCCCTATTTTAGGCGGAAACAATCGACCCATGACCCTCTCTTCCCTGGATTACGCAATCATCATTTTTGTCTTTGTGCTGGTACTCGGTGTGGGTGTTTGGGTTTCCAGACAATCGGGGAAGAACTCGACGGAATTCTTTTTATCGGGCCGGAATATGCCCTGGTGGTTGTTGGGATTTTCGATGGTAGCCACCACTTTTTCTACAGATACCCCCAACCTGGTTACAGACATTGTGCGGGTCAATGGGGTGGCCGGAAACTGGGCCTGGTGGGCCTTTCTGTTGACTGGCTTACTTACCGTTTTCGTTTATGCGCGCCTTTGGCGTAAATCCAATGTGGCCACTGATATGGAGTTTTATGAGCTTCGGTACGGGGGGAAAGCAGCCGACTTTTTACGTTGGTTCCGAGCCTTGTATTTAGGAGTAGCCTTTAACCTTTTGGCGATGGCGGGAGTGACCCTGGCAGCCATTAAAATTGGTCAGATTATGTTGGGGCTTCCGCCCTTGACCACGGTGGCGATTGCCGGAAGCATTACGGTCGTGTTCAGTATGTTGGGAGGATTCAGAGGGGTCGTCTATACGGACTTCTTTCTGTTTTTGATCGCTATGGTTGGTGCCTTCGGCGCAGCAATTTACCTCATCGATTTGCCGGAAGTAGGAGGTTTAAGAGACCTGCTCACTCATCCCAATGTGGCCGATAAATTGGCTATGGTGCCGGATTTGGAGCAGACCGATGCCCTGATTGCGATTTTAATTATACCCCTTGCCGTTCAGTGGTGGAGCGCCTGGTACCCGGGCTCTGAGCCGGGGGGCGGTGGTTATATTGCTCAACGCATGTTGGCAGCAAAAGACGAAAAACACGCCGTCGGTGCTACCTTCTTTTTTAATGTAATGCACATTGCGGTGCGGCCCTGGCCTTGGATTCTAGTAGCACTTGCCAGTTTGATCCTTTACCCGGATCTGGCGAGTATTCAAGAGGCCTTTCCGAGTGTGACCGCCGATAAGCTCGGTCATGATTTGGCTTATCCGGCCATGTTGACCAAACTGCCTTCAGGGCTTTTGGGTCTGGTGCTGGCTTCTTTGGGAGCGGCTTATATGTCGACGCTTTCCACCCACTTGAATTGGGGCTCTTCTTATATCGTCAACGATTTCTATAGACAAAAAATTAAGCCACAAGCCAGTGAAAAAGAACTGGTTCGCGTCGGACGGATTTCGACCTTTTTGTTGATGGTTTTTTCGGCATGGATTGCGTTGAATATGCAGAACGCCAAGGAACTTTTTGATCTGATCCTGATGTTCGGTGCAGGAACCGGTTTGATTTTTATACTCCGTTGGTTCTGGTGGCGCATCAATGCCTGGAGCGAATTGTCTGCCATGTTTGCTTCGGGAATAATTTCACTTTTGATCAAGAAGACCAGCCTTGGGCCCATGCTGTTCGGGTCTGCAGAGGCGGCAGGGGTTTTTCCGTCTTGGGCGGAGCTTCCGGTAGCGGTTCTTATCACGTCCTTTATATGGATTGCGGTGACCTTCTTGACGCCTCCAGAAAAAGAAGCGGTCTTGCAAAAATTCAATGACAAGATTCAAGCGGGAGGGCCTGGTTGGAAAAGGTTCCAAAGCAGCGAAGAACAAACCACAGCCTGGGTAGTTCCACGGGGACTTCTGGCGGTATTACTCGGAAGTGTATTGGTCTACAGCACCCTCTTTGCTGTTGGTAACTGGCTGTACGGGGTGTACCCTTGGGCGATTGGCCTGAGTATTCTGGCCTTGATTTCGGCCTTTTTGCTCAACAAGCAATGGGGCAAACTCAAAGAGGTGTTCTAGTCTCTTAAAGAAAGCAAGCGAGAAACATATTTGCCAATCACATCAAATTCCAGATTGACTTTGCGTCCGACCTGGTACTGTTGAAAACAGGTGTGCTCATAGGTGTAGGGTATAATGGCGACACTAAAAGCGTTTTCGGTTGAATCCACGACGGTCAGACTGACGCCATCCACTGTGATCGATCCCTTTTCTATAGTGACCGCAGGACTCCCTCCTTCGAGGGCCTTGGGTTCGTATTGAAAACGAAAGTGCCAGCTCCCATCCGTTTCTTCTGCCTGAATACATTCTGCGGTTTGGTCCACGTGGCCCTGAACAATGTGCCCGTCCAGTCGGGCCCCCATTTGCATAGCGCGTTCCAGATTGACCAGGTCGCCCACCTGCCAATCTCCGACAGTGGTTTTTAAGAGGGTTTCCTGAACAGCCGTAACCACGTATTCATCACCTTCGATGGCGACCACGGTTAAGCATGCCCCGTTATGAGCCAAACTTTGGTCAATCTTCAGTTCAGAAGTCATGGAGGATTGCAGTCGAATATGGCGGTTGCCTTCTTCGGCATCAATACCGGTAATTTTACCTAAAGACTCAATAATTCCAGTAAACATAGCAGTGCATTTTTAAGTAGATTTGCAGGATTGGAATAGGCATGGTAAAAGTAGGTATTTCTGTCGGGGATATAAATGGTATTGGATGTGAGGTCGCCCTCAAAACATTCAAGGATCAGCGGATGCTGGATTTTTGTAGCCCTGTCTTTTTCGCTTCTGAAGGGGTCCTGAAAAAACAGATGAAAGCCTTGCACATGGATTTGCCGCTTAAGCGGGCAAATCAATTGGACAAGATCAACAAAGCGGGCATTTATTTTTTGCCGCCAAAACAGCAGGATCCTCCACTAAAATTTGGCGCCTCGACACCGGAGGCGGGACAGTACTCGGTCGCTTCATTTCGAGCCGCAGTGGAAGCCTTGAAAAAAGGAGAGATCGATCTTTTGGTGACTGCGCCGATCAACAAAAACAACATCCAGTCCGAGTCTTTTTCTTTTCCGGGGCATACCGATTACCTCAGTGAACAAATCGAAGGAGACGGTTTGATGTTTATGCTCAGTCAAGAATTGCGTGTGGGCTTGTTAACGGACCATATTGCGGTAAAAGAAGTAGGGGATGCCATCAACGGAACGTTGATCGATAAAAAAGTAGGCGCTCTTTTAAAGAGCCTGAGGGCAGATTTTGGTATCCGAAAACCCAAGATCGCCCTATTGGGAATCAATCCTCACAGCGGGGATAACGGAACCATTGGGCAGGAAGACGAAAAAATCATGAAACCGGCGATCAAGCGTTGGTTCGACAAAGGAGAGATGGTTTTTGGCCCCTACTCTGCAGACAGTTTTTTTGGGTCCAACACCCACCAGGGCTTTGATGCGGTGCTTGCGGCTTACCACGACCAGGGACTGATTCCTTTTAAAACGCTCTCTTTTGGACAAGGGGTGAATTATACGGCCGGACTAAAAAAAGTGCGCACCTCTCCTGACCACGGAACGGCTTATGAGATTGCCGGACAGAATAAAGCAGACCATCACTCCTTTAAACAGGCGGTTTTCACAGGATTAGAAATCCTCCAGAAACGCTCTGAATACGAGGAGCTAAGCAGCAATCCACTGCAAAAACAAAAGGTTCAGCGCAGAAAAGAAAAGAACCCGTAAAAGAAGGAAGCGGCTCTGCTGATTTCGAGTTGGGTTTTTCAGAATAAATAGTATCTTTGCACCCGCCTTATACGGCTGGTACACAAACGATAAGTGTAAACTATGAAGCCAAATGAGTTTCTTATCCCCTTCCAGGGATTGAAGCAAGGAAAACATGAGTTTGCGTATCAACTGGGCAACGAGTTCTTTGAACAGTTTGATTATCAAGAATTTGAGTCTTGTAAAATTGAGATCAAAATCGATTTAAACAAGACCAGCACCATGTTGGAATTCGATATCCACGGACAAGGAACCGTTGAAGTTCCTTGTGATTTGACCCAAGAGCTGTACGACCAACCTGTTTCAGGAGAGTTGTCCTTGGTGGTCAAATTCGGAGAAGAATTCAATGACGAAGACGATGAATTATTGGTGCTGCCTCACGGAGAACACCAGGTAGATCTCAGTCAGTACGTCTACGAAATGTTGGTTTTGGCTGTGCCATTAAAGCGCATCCATCCCGGTGTAGAAGACGGAACCCTGGAATCAGATATTCTTGACAAACTGGAGGAGCTCGAACCGGGCGAAAACAAAACAGACGATGACGAGAGCGATCCCCGATGGGACGACCTCAAAAAACTATTAACGGATAAATAAAGGAGTAGCATGGCACATCCAAAGAGAAAAATATCAAAAACGCGTAGAGACAAGCGTAGAACGCACGTAAAAGCGACCATGCCTACATTGGCGAAGGACGCCACCACTGGTGAAATGCATTTGTACCACAGAGCCCACTGGCATGAAGGTAAAATGTACTACCGCGGTCAGGTTGTTCTAGACAAAACCGAAGAAGTAGAAGACTAATTCACAGTCTTTCTGTTAAAAATTCGAGCTCTCGTTGTTCCCAACGGGAGTTTTTTTATGGAATAAAGTGAGCTTTTGGTAAAAAGTCGAAAAATGGACAAAACTGTCCAAAAACGCTAAAAATTGCCGAGAAATCACTAATTTTCACCACTTTTGCGCGAAATTTTGATGTTTTTCGCCCAAACAAAATATTTTGCATGAGTAAGATCACTGCAGCAATTACCGGAGTAGGAGGCTATGTGCCCGATTTTGTTTTGACCAACGAGATTCTCGAGACCATGGTCGATACCAATGACGAATGGATCACAACCCGCACCGGAATTAAAGAGAGACGACTTCTCAAAGAAGAAGGAGCCGGAACTTCCTTCATGGCCCAGCGAGCAGCTTTAGACTTGCTGGCCAAAACCGGGACCGACCCCAAGGATATCGACATGGTATTGTTGGCAACCGCAACCCCGGACATGCCTGTTGCCGCGACAGCTGCTTTTGTAGCTTCCGAGATCGGAGCGACCAACGCCTTTTCCTATGACTTACAAGCCGCTTGTAGTAGCTTCCTTTATGGAATGTCTACGGCTGCCCGCTACATTGAATCGGGTCGTTATAAAAAGGTTTTGCTCATCGGTGCAGACAAGATGTCTTCCATCATCGATTACACTGACCGTGCTACCTGCATCATTTTTGGAGATGGAGCCGGAGCGGTTTTATTCGAACCGAATGAAGAAGGGTTGGGATTGCAGGATGAGGTGTTGAGAAGCGATGGCCACGGTCGTGAGTTTTTACGTATTGAAGCGGGTGGATCCATCATGCCGCCGTCTGCAGAGACGATCGCCAACAACAAGCATTACGTTTATCAAGACGGAAAGACGGTATTCAAATTTGCGGTTTCTAATATGGCTGACGTTTCAGCTCAAATTATGGAGCGCAACGGCTTGACACATGACGATGTGAACTGGTTGGTACCGCACCAGGCCAATAAAAGAATTATCGACGCAACAGCAAACCGAATGGGTCTCGAAAAAGAGAAGGTGATGATGAATATTCACCGCTACGGGAATACGACTTCGGCTACCTTACCTCTGCTGCTGTTCGATTACGAGAAACAACTGAAAAAAGGAGATCAACTCGTATTTGCCGCCTTTGGAGGTGGATTTACCTGGGGAGCTATATACCTAACATGGGCCTATGATGGCCAGTAGAACTAACTAAATCAAGATGCATGGATATTAAGGAAATTCAAAGCCTGATTCGATTTGTCGCCAAATCTGGAGCCAGTGAAGTAAAGCTGGAGACCGATGACATTAAAATCACCATCCGTACAGGCGGAACATCCGGCGTAGAAGGTGCTTTTGTACAGCCTATTCAGATGGCTGCACCAACAATGCCAGTTGCACCTGCTGCACCTGCAGCACCTGCTGCAGAAGCGCCAGCTGCTGGAGGGTCAGACAAAGGAGGCGAAAGCGAGGATGACAGCAAGTACATCACCATCAAGTCTCCAATCATTGGAACTTTCTACCGCAAACCTTCTCCAGACAAGGATGCTTTCGTTGAAGTTGGAAGCAGCATCAGCCCCGGAGACGTTCTTTGTGTGATTGAAGCCATGAAATTATTCAACGACATCGAGTCAGAAGTCTCTGGTAAGATTGTCAAAGTGTTGGTAGACGACTCCAGCCCAGTTGAATTCGATCAACCCCTATTCTTGGTTGATCCATCCTAAGACCTCGGGACTATGTTTAAGAAGATATTGATAGCGAATCGCGGTGAAATCGCGCTTCGTGTAATCAGAACCTGTAAGGAAATGGGCATCAAAACGGTGGCCGTCTATTCCAAGGCAGATGAAGACAGCCTCCACGTCCGTTTTGCGGATGAGGCGGTGTGTATCGGTCCAGCACCGAGTTCTGAGTCTTACCTGAAGATTCCAAACATCATTGCTGCCGCAGAGATCACCAACGCAGATGCTATTCACCCTGGATACGGATTCTTGTCAGAGAACTCCAAGTTCTCCAGAATCTGTGCGGAGCACGATATCAAGTTTATCGGAGCAACCGGAGAGCAGATCGACCGCATGGGAGATAAGGCTTCAGCCAAGTCCACCATGAAGGAAGCGGGAGTTCCAACCATTCCTGGTTCCGAAGGCCTGCTTAAAGATTTGGATCACGCCAAAGAGGAAGCCGGTAAGATGGGCTACCCGGTGATGATCAAGGCGACCGCAGGTGGTGGAGGAAAAGGGATGCGTGCGATCTGGTCCGAAGAGGAGCTGGAGACCGCTTTCCCAAGCGCCGTTCAGGAAGCGACTGCTGCCTTTGGTAACGGAGGGATGTACATGGAGAAGCTCATTGAAGAGCCTCGCCACATCGAAATACAAATTGTTGGAGACCAATTCGGAAAAGCCTGTCACCTCTCAGAGCGTGATTGTTCCGTACAGCGTCGTCACCAGAAGTTGACGGAAGAAACTCCTTCGCCCTTTATGACCGACAAGCTTCGGGAAGAAATGGGGGCTGCTGCGATTAAAGCGGCAGAGTACATTAAGTATGAGGGAGCGGGAACCGTAGAATTCTTGGTGGACAAGCACCGCAATTTCTACTTCATGGAAATGAACACCCGTATTCAGGTAGAGCACCCGATTACGGAACAGGTGATCGATTACGATTTGATCCGAGAACAGATTTTGGTTGCCGGGGGAGTACCGATCTCCGGGAAGAACTACACGCCAAAGCTACACTCGATCGAATGCCGGATTAACGCGGAGGATCCCTACAATGATTTCCGTCCTTCTCCAGGACGTATTTCGACTTTGCATACGCCAGGAGGTCACGGAGTTCGTTTGGATTCGCACGTATACGGAGGATACATCATCCCGCCGAACTACGATTCCATGATCGCAAAACTGATTACCACCGCACAAACCCGTGAGGAGGCCATCAACAAGATGCGCCGTGCCTTGGACGAGTTTGTGATTGAAGGAGTAAAAACAACAATTCCTTTTCACCGTCAATTGATGGATCATCCGGATTACTTGGCTGGGAACTACACCACCAAGTTTATGGAAGGCTTCGAGATGAAGCCAGAAGAGGACTAAGACAACAGAGGGCCCTATGAAGCTATCCTATTGGGAAGAACAAGCCTGGCTAAGCCAAGTCGATTTTACCCTGATAGGAGCTGGCTTGGTAGGGCTCAATGCTGCTCTAAGGCTTCGAGAACGCTTCCCCAATAAACACATTGTCGTTGTAGAACGTGGCCCTTTGCCTAGCGGAGCGAGCACGCGCAACGCCGGCTTCGCTTGTTTTGGCTCTCTTTCGGAGCTGCTAGCAGACGCTAAACACCACAGCCCAGAGGAGATTCGAGAACTGGTCGCTCAGCGTTTTGAAGGAATTCAATACCTGAGAAGCTTGTTGGGGGACAAGGCTCTCCAGTATACCAATAAAGGGGGCCATGAACTCTTTTTGAAAGAGGATCAAGCCCTATTTGAAGCCTGTGAGGAGGCCTTGGAAACAACCAACACCCTTCTTCGGGATGTGTTCGGGGGTGATGCTTTCCGCATTCAAAAAACCAATCCGGCCTTTGGGCAAATTCTTCCACATCAATTTACCCACCAATACGAAGGTGAATTGCATCCCGGTTTTATGATGCAAGCACTCCTCGAAAAGGTTAAGAAAGCCAATATTTTGGTGCTAACCGGTGTTCGGGTAGACCAGCTGGAAGAAAGCCCCACAGGAGTTACACTGAGGGCGGAGGAGCGCGAATGGAACAGCCAGCAAGTACTGATGACCACCAACGGATTTGCCTCCCATCTTCTCTCCGATAAACAGGAGCAAGTCAAACCAGCAAGAGCCCAGGTGCTTTTGACCAGCCCGGTAGCTACCCGGATCGAAGGCTGTTACCACCTGGAACAAGGCTACTATTACTTTCGTCAGATCGACGGCAGGATCTTGCTCGGTGGAGGAAGAAATTTGGATATCCCTGGCGAAACAACCACAGAACCCGGAACCAGTCCACTGATTCAAGATCGCCTTGAGGCTTTGCTCAGAGAGGTCATCTTGCCCAAAGAGTCTTTTGAGATCGAAAGGCGTTGGAGCGGGGTCATGGGAGTCGGCCTCAAAAAGAAACCCCTGGTCGAACAACTCTCGCAAAGGACGTACTGTGGTGTACGCCTCGGAGGAATGGGGGTTGCCTTGGGTAGTCAGGTAGGGAAACGTTTAGCAGATCTGGTGAATTAATGGTGATCTGCAACTTCAATCTCAAATGCTTAAAAACAAAAAGGGCTCCCCTCGGGAGCCCTTTCTTTTTTCTAAAGTTGGGATTAACCTTTGATCTCGCTGAGTACTGCTTTGTTCGGCAGCTCTTCGAAGCCCATATTGAATAAGGTGAAACCGAAAATATCGGAATACTGCTCGATGGTTTTGCTCACAGGAGTTCCTGCTCCGTGTCCGGCATCGGTTTCGATTCGGATGAGTGTTGGATTGGCTCCAGCTTGTTTAGCTTGTAATTGGGCCGCAAACTTAAAGCTGTGTGCCGGAACAACACGGTCGTCGTGATCTCCTGTAGTGACCAAAGTTGCTGGGTATTCTACCCCTTCTTTGACGTTGTGTACAGGCGAATACCCCTTGAGGTATTCAAACATCTCGGGACTGTCTTCGGAAGTTCCATAGTCGTATGCCCATCCGGCACCGGCAGTAAAGGTGTGATAGCGCAGCATATCCATGACCCCAACAGCGGGTAAAGCGACCTTCATCAAATCCGGACGTTGGGTCATGGTCGCGCCGACCAAGAGGCCTCCATTCGAACCTCCGCGAATCGCGAGGTAATCACTGCTGGTATAGTTGTTATCGATCAGGTATTCTGCCGCTGCAATAAAGTCGTCAAAGACGTTTTGCTTTTGCATTTTGGTTCCTGCATCGTGCCACTTCTTCCCGTATTCTCCTCCTCCTCGAAGGTTAGGCACGGCGTAAACACCTCCTTGTTCCATCCAAACGGCATTGGTGATGCTGAAGGAAGGCTGCAGGCTGATGTTGAATCCACCGTATCCGTAAAGGATGGTCGGGTTCTTTCCGTTGAGCTCCAGCCCTTTTTTGTGGGTGATGATCATCGGTACCTTGGTGCCATCTTTTGAGGTATAGAAGACCTGAGTAGAAGTGTAATCCTCTGGATTGAAATCAATCTCTGGCTTCCAGTACTGCTCATAATCTCCGGTCTCTACATTGTACTTGTAGGTTGAGCCAGGGGTGTTGTAGTTGGTAAATGAGAAATAGAATTCCTTTTCGTCCTTTTCTCCACCAAAGCCGCTTGCGGTTCCTACACCGGGAAGTTTGATATCCCGAACCTTGTTGCCGTCCATGTCGTATTGGTAGACCTTAGAGATGGCATCAACCATGTACTTGGTAAAGAAATATCCTCCTCCGCTACCCGCAGTAAGCACGTGTTCAGTTTCGGGAATAAAGTCCACCCAATTGTCGACTCCAGGATTACTAGCGTTAACAGAAACGATCTTCTTGTTGGGAGCATTTCGGTTGGTCACTAAGAAGAGGCGACTACCTTCGTTATCCATGACGTAAGTATCGGCCTCATCATCGCCCTGTATGGTCACCAAGGAGCTGTTCTTGCTCTTGAGATCCTTCATGAACAGCTTGTTCCCAGAAGTGGCTACCGAAGCGCTGATAAAGAGGTAGCGATCGTCTTCAGAAACATATCCGCCAACGTAGCGGTGTTTCTCTGCCTCCGTACCTCCAAAAATGACCTGGTCTTCTTTTTGGTCTGTACCGAGTTTATGGAAATACAGCTTGTGCTGATCCGTTTTGGCCGATAGCTCACTACCCTCTGGCTTATCGTAGCTGGAGTAGTAGAAACCTTCTTTTCCTCTCCACGAAATACCGCTGAATTTCACATCCACCAAGGTATCTTCAACACGGGTAAGGTTTTCGGTTTCGATGACAATCACCTTGCGCCAGTCACTTCCTCCTTCAGAGATGGAGTAAGCCGCCATGCTCCCGTCTTCGGTAAAACTTAAGCCGGCAAGAGAAGTCGTTCCGTCCTCAGAGAAGGTGTTGGGATCCAAAAAGACTTCCGGCTCTCCATCGCCTTTTTGGCGGTAGTAAACGTATTGGTTTTGAAGGCCGTCGTTTTTGGCAAAATAAGTGTAGTCTCCCCGCTTAAATGGAGATCCAATTTTCTCGTAATTCCACAGTTTTTCGAGTCGGCCTTTGAGCTGCTCGCGGAAAGGAATATTGTCGAGGTAGCCGAAGGTAACGCCATTCTGTTCTTTTACCCAGGCTTCAGTTTCTTCGCTGCGGTCGTCTTCCAACCACATATAAGGGTCGTTGAGCTCCGTGTCAAAATAGGTGAGGACACAGTCCTTTTTGACCGTTTCCGGATAGGTCACGGGTTCTGCTTTTTTTTCGGGTTTACAGGCGGCCAAAGCCAATACTGCCAAACCCGGAATGATTTTCTTCATAGGGTCTCTTAATTGATTCCCTCTAAGATACCCTTTTTAGCGCAGAGGTACTCTGCAATTTGTACTGCATTTGTTGCGGCCCCTTTGCGTAAATTATCAGCTACAACCCACATATTCAGGGTGTTGCGCTGAGTTAAGTCCCGTCGAATTCGGCCGACAAAAACTTCGTCCTTTCCGTGAGCGTTCACCGGCATCGGATACCGGTTTTCTTCCGGAACATCTTCGACAACTACACCAGGCATAGCTTCGAGCAATTCCCGAACTTCTTCAAGTTCAAAGTCGTTGTAGAATTCCACGTTGACTGCTTCTGAATGACCTCCTGCGGTCGGGATTCGAACCGCGGTGGCTGACACAGAAAAGGTGCGGTCATCCAGGATTTTTTGAGGCTCTCGAGCGAGCTTCATTTCTTCTTTGGTATACCCGCTCTCTTCAAAGACGTCACAGTGAGGTAAGGCGTTTCGGTTAATCGGATGCGGATAGGCTTTTTCGCCGTCGATCCCAGCGGTTTCGTCTTCCAGCTGCTGTACGGCTTTTACTCCTGTTCCTGAAACGGATTGGTAGGTCGAAACCAACACCCTTTTGAGTTTGTATTTCTGGTGTAAGGGGTATAGAGCCATGACCAATTGAATGGTAGAGCAATTGGGGTTGGCAATAATTTTGTCATCAGGTCCCAATTCATCTGCATTGATTTCGGGAACGACCAGTTTTTTGGTGGGGTCCATTCGCCAAGCGGAGGAGTTGTCAATGACCGTGGTACCCACTTCAGCAAACTTGGGGGCCCACTCCAGAGAGGTTCCACCCCCGGCAGAAAACAGAGCAATATCTGGTCTGCGCGAAATAGCGTCTTCCATCCCGATTACGGGCACCTCTTTTCCTCTAAAGGGAAGCGTCTTTCCGATTGAACGCGCCGAAGCTACGGGGAGTAATTGGTCCACCGGAAAATTTCTTTCTTCCAACACCTGGAGCATCACGGTACCGACCATACCGGTAGCCCCAACAACTGCAACTTTCATAGTTCCTGAATTAAGGGCGTAAAATTAGTCTTCTCTCGCGCCCAAACAACCCTTTTTTGTGATAAATAAAACAACCGCCTACAACGATGGTCATAGGCGGCTTTAAATGAAACGTGGTGTAGCGGCTGGCCGCTGTCGACCAGTATCTTAGCTGTTTTGCTGCTTGAGCAAATCGCGAATTTCGGTAAGCAACTCTTCCTGAGTTGGACCTGCAGGGGCTGCTGGAGCCTCTTCTTCCTTCTTTTGGCTGTTTTCGTAGGCTTTCAAAAACAGGTAAATGAACAAGCCAACGATGATGAAGTTGATGATGGCCTGGATCAGGTTTCCGTAGGTCAGTACCGCAGCACCAGCTTCCTGGGCGGCTGCTAGGTTTTCGTAAGCTTCCCCATTCAAGGCAATGTACTGCTGAGTAAAGTCAGTACCGCCGGTAATCACTCCGACAATCGGCATGATGATGTCTTTTACGGCGGAGTTGACAATGGTACTGAAGGCACCGCCAATAACGACGGCTGTGGCCAGGCTAACGATGTCACCTTTCATCAGAAAGGATTTGAAATCTTTGAAGAATCCCATAATTGTGTGAATTAAATGTTAATGGTTACGGAACGCAAGTTGCTAAAATTTTTCTTATTGTAGGTCTTTTATGACAAAAAGGATACAGATTATCCTGAATACTAGCGAGTTGTGTCAATGATTTGCCGGGGCACACGGGAAGAAATTCCGGTCAGTAATTCATAAGAGATGGTGCCCGCACCATGGGCAAAATCCTCTGCGGAATGTTCCGGTCCGAAGACGATGACCGGGTCTCCTTCTTTGCAATCCAGGCCGGTGACATCGACCATCAGCATATCCATACAGACATTGCCGATGATGGGGGCCAACTGACCTTGGATCCAGACCCGGCCTTTTCCATGGCCATACTGACGTCCAATACCATCGGCATGACCAAGAGGAAGGGTAGCGATGAGCTGGTACCCTACCGCTTTATAGGCCCGGTTATAACCTACCGATTCTCCTGGTTCAATTTTATGCAACTGAGAAATAACGGTACGCAAGCGCCCGAGGGGCTTGAGCTCAGCATCAAATTCAGGAGCGTTGCCGTAGCCATAAAGGGCAATACCGGAACGAACCATTTCGTACTGTGCCTCTGGATAATTCAATACCCCTGAAGAATTCAAGAGGTGTCGCAAGGGTTGGTATCCCAATTTTTCAACGAGCTCTTTCCCGATCTTTTCGAATTGTTTCAGCTGGGTTTGGGTAAACTCCATTTCTGCAGGATCATCGGAAGCAGCGAGATGGGAAAGGAGGCCTTTAACCTTGGTCGAGCGGGTGTTTTGTAACCGCTCGTTGACCCAGTCCACATCATTTTCCCAAAAGCCCAAACGATTTAGACCGGTGTTGAACTTCAGGTGGATCGGATAATCGTTCTGTTGTTTTTCTTCTGCGGTTTTTACGAAGGCCCTTAACAGCCGAGGAGAATAGATACTCGGTTCCAGGCAACGATCAATACAGCGGCCCAGTTGGTCGGGTTGCGGGTGCAGGACCAGAATGGGGAGGCGGATACCGCCATCGCGCAGGGCAATCCCCTCAGAGGTATAGGCAACGGCCAAATAATCTACGCCTTCATCTTCTAGGGTTTGGGCGATTTTCAGGGCATCGGAGCCGTAGGCAAAGGCCTTGACAACAGCCAGAAATTTGGTCTTTTCCCGCAGACGACTTCTGAGCACCAGCAAATTGTGCTTCAAAGCGCCTAAATCAATTTCTAAAACCGTGGGGTGCTCTTGACTCAAATCAGGATTCGCTATCGGGGTTAAGTTCTTCGGCATTGACATCCATTCCGCCCAGCTTTTCTCGCAACATCGCTTTGTAGTAAGCAGCGCGACTCAGGGGCTCGTATTCTTGTGTTTCCCCCAATAAAACCAATTGCTTGTCAGAAGACTTGCGGAAAGAATAGTGCGCGAGGTTTCCGGTTCGGGTACAGACGGCGTGAACCTTGGTTACGTATTCTGCGGTGGCCATCAAAGCCGGCATGGGTCCGAAAGGGTTTCCTTTAAAGTCCATATCGAGGCCGGCCACGACGACGCGTACTCCTCGATTCGCCAGGTCGTTGCAAACCGTGACAATTTCGTCATCGAAGAACTGGGCTTCATCAATCCCGACCACATCGCAATCATCGGCCAGCAGACGAATATTGGCTGCCGCCGGCACGGGAGTAGAACGAATTTCGTTGGCGTCGTGCGAGACAACACGGTCTTCGTCATAGCGCACATCCAAAATGGGTTTGAAGATCTCTACCTTGAGTTTGGCGAATTGAGCTCGCTTTAGGCGTCGAATCAGTTCTTCTGTTTTCCCAGAAAACATGGAACCGCATATGACCTCGATCCAGCCGAACTGTTCTTCAGGATTTACGGTATTTTCCAGAAACATAGTGTACTTTTGAAGGGTAGGGAAAGGATTCTCTCCTCTCCCAAAAGTAGTAAAATAAGGAGGGCAGAAACAGGGCAGATTTAACCTTTTCTTGGAAACCCTTCTCCACAATAGATTGTACCTTGTAAAAAAGTAGAGGTCATGCAAAAAAAAGTCAAAGAAGAATTACGCCAGTTAAGCCAGCGGATTGCCAGTAATCTCGATACGGAATCTGTTGATGAACTCTACGAATCAGCTCGCAAGCTCTACGAAAAACTCGCGGTGCTCAAGTACATTGAAGAAAAACTCGATCACATAGAAGTGGATGTGAGCAAGAACGAGATCGCTCAAAAATTTGAGAAATTGGCCAATGCTGTGATGACCGCGAATTCGACCGTGCCAGAAACCAATCCGCACGATGAGGACATCATCATCCCGGGAATGGACACCATCAAGCACATGGTCACCGAGATGAATACCGATGTGGCCATGGACCAGCTTTTCTCTGAACTTCTTTATGCAGGAGAGTTGATGAACGATGAGCGCACCATCAATTATGGTGGGCTCGCTGATACTGTATGTCGA
>CAZLGZ010000006.1:0-28356 GCA_964558965.1 uncultured Flavobacteriaceae bacterium | reverse complement strand
GCCCACATGAACCTCGGTTTGGTTGAGGTGGATCAGGAGGAACGCATCTTGATGGTGAACCAGAGTTTCTGTGATATGTTGGCCTTGGATCAAAGCGAACTTATCGGAAACCGCATCTGGGATATGATTCAGCTCACCGACGAAAATCACGAGGTGGTGGAACGCATGAATGGTAACCGCAAGGAATCCAAATCCGATTCTTACGAAATCACGGTGCAATTGCTCAATGGACAAACCAAGACCTGGTTTATCAGTGGGGCACCGAATTACAGTGAAGAAGGTGAATTTGTCGGGTCTATTGGGGTTCTTTTGGACATCTCCGAACAAAAGGAATTGGAGTCCCAAAAAGAAGAGCTCCTCAAAGAGTTGGAAGCCAGTAATAAAGGACTTCAGGAATACGCCCACATCGTATCCCACGATTTAAAATCACCGCTGAGAAGTGTTAGTGCTTTGGCCAGCTGGTTGTATGAGGATTACCGCGACCAATTGGATGAAGGTGGACAGTACAACCTGAAGATGATTCAGGAAAAAATCGAAGGCATGGATAAGCTGATCGATGGAATCCTGAAGTACTCGACGGTAACCAGCGATTCTTTGGATCAATCGACCATCGATGTCAATGAGGTCATCAGTGAGATTGACGAGATCATTTACAAACCGGATCACGTCCGTATTGAAGTCGTCAAGCCGCTGCCAAACATTCGTGCAGACCGCACCAAAATTCACCAACTCTTCCAAAACTTCCTCAGTAATGCGGTGGTGAATATAGACAAGGAAGAAGGGGTGGTGAAAATCGATTATGAGGAAACCCCAACGCACTGGCAGTTTAGTGTGGAGGATAACGGGGTAGGAATACCACCCGAGTACCACGAAAAAATATTTAAGATTTTCCAGTCAATTGGAAACAACGAACGTTCAACGGGAATTGGGCTTTCTATTGTCAAGAAAATCATCGACCGATACGAAGGCCATGTATGGCTGGAGAGTGAAATAGGAAAAGGAACGACCTTCTTTTTCACCCTGAAAAAACAACTTAATCAAACCGCAGTCGTAAAATAATTGCTATGAAGATCAATCAAGCCATGCGCACAAAAAGCGGATCCTGGGAATTTATGCAGGATACGCCCTTAAACAACCCTTTGGTTCTTGTATTCGGAGATCGAATGCTTCTGGAAGACCAAGGAATTTATGAAGAAATAAGAGGCCTTTACCCAGAAGGAGAAATCGTCTTTGGTTCTACTTCCGGTGAAATCCTGGAGACCCGGGTTTATGAAGAAACCCTTACGTTAACCGCTATTGAATTCGAGAAATCGGAGTTCAAAGTAATCAGCCGCAACATCAAAGACTTTGTAGATATCCAAAAAATGGGTGCTGAATTGTCTTCGGCCTTTGACACCGAACAGCTGCGCCACCTCTTTGTGGTGTCTGACGGAAGTTTTGTAAATGGAAGTGGATTAATCGAAGGCCTGGAGCAGGCAGAAGGCTTTAAAGCGACCATTACGGGTGGTCTCTGCGGAGATGGAGCTCGTTTTGAAAAGACCTTGACCTCCCACAACGAAAATCCTAAACAAGGAGAAGTGGTGGCTATTGGTCTATATGGTGAGACACTTGAAGTGTCGTATGCAAACTACGGAGGCTGGACAACCTTTGGACCTGAACGTGAAATTACCCGTTCGGAGGGCAATGTGCTTTTTGAAATCGACGGACAACCCGCCTTGGATCTGTATAAGACCTATTTGGGAGAAAAGGCCAGTGAGTTGCCGCAGGCTGCGCTGCTGTACCCTTTAAGTGTTCAAAGTGTAGTAGGAGAGGAGCCTTTGGTTCGTACGATTCTCAATATTGACGAAGAACAAAACTCCATGATTCTTGCGGGTGATGTGCCTCAGGGATCTCGTGTACAGTTGATGATGTCTACCATGGACGATATTGCCGAGGGAGCATCCAATGCGGCAGAGTTTGCCATGAGAGATCGAGCAAACGAGCCTGAATTGGCCCTTTTGGTGAGTTGTATTGGCCGAAAACTGGTTTTGGCTCAGCGTACCGAAGAAGAGATAGAAGAGGTGAAAGATGTGATTGGAAGCAAAGCCGCGATTGCCGGTTTTTATTCCTATGGAGAAATGGCCCCTTTTGCAGGGCGTAATGCATGCCAATTGCACAACCAAACCATGACCCTCACCTTGTTGAGCGAATAATCTTACATTTATAATAAAAGAGATGCACAGCCTGCTAAAAAGACAGATACGCAAGTTTCTCCCGGATGAGTTTCAAGATCATCCGGGGCTGCAGGCTATGCTCGATTCTATCGACAAGTCTTATACGGACTTTGACGATAAACTCAGCATGATCCAGCGAGCAACCCAGTTGAGTTCGAACGAGTTGTACGAAGCCAATCGCCGCTTAAATCGGGAAGCCGAAAGCCAGAGAAAAATTCTTCAGGCGTTGAGCGAGGCGGTAGCTCTTATGGAACAGAAAAGCGAACAACAACTGAATGGCGAAGCGGCTTTCGATCCCCATAAATTGGTGGAAGACATCGAAAAGCAAACCCAGAAAATTGTTGAGATCAACGCTGAGAAGGACGTGCTGATGAAGAGTCTGGAGGAGCAAAATACCTCCTTGAACAACTACGCGCACATGGTTTCGCACGATTTGAAATCCCCCATTCGAAACGTGTATTCCCTGGTGACCTGGGTATTTGAAGACCACAAGTCGCAACTCGGTGAAGGTGGTGAAGGCAACTTTGACCTGATCTTCCAAAACCTGAAAAAGATGGACAGTTTGATCGATGGAATTTTGCGTCATGCCACCATCGATTCTCTGGAAGATGAAATACGGGAGGTGGATCTGAATAAATTAATTCAGGAGATCGAAAATACCGTCTATATTCCGGAGAATGTAAAACTACTGATCGATGATGAGCTACCGGTCCTGAATACGAGTAAATACCGTATTGAGCAGTTGTTCAAAAACCTGATCACCAATGCCGTGTCCGCCACAGAGCACAAGGAAGATGGTACCATAGTCATCGACGCTCAACAAGATAAAAACAAGTGGTTATTCAGTATTAGTGATAACGGAAAAGGTATTCCTGCTCATCATCAGGAGGGAATCTTTGACATGTTTAAAAAATTAGAAAACGATGCTAATGCCACTGGGATTGGATTGGCACTAGTGAAGAAAATTGTAAATTATTACAAAGGAGACATCTGGCTTTCTTCTGAGGAAGGAAAAGGAACGACCTTCTTTTTCACCATACAAACCAAATTGTAACATGGAGCAACCTACGTTGGATTACATACAAGAAATTTCTGGGGGAAATACAGAATTCGAGCAAAAGTTCGTGACTATTTTGCAGGACGAGTTTCCTAAAGAAAAGGAAGCCTACCTCGAGTTTCTAAGCCAGGAAGATCTGGAAGAAGCGTCCAAGGTGGTGCACAAAATCAAGCACAAATTTGGAATCCTGAGTATGCAGGACAGCTACCGCTTAGCGGTCAGCTATGAAGAAGAATTAAAAGAAGGTCAACGCCAGTCAGAAGAAGAGTTTACCGCAATATTAGAGGCTGTACATGCCTTTATTAAAGAATTGTAGAGATGAAGGGTATTATAGTAGATGACGAGTCAACCGCAAGGGAAATCATGTTAGAAATGTGCAAGGCCATTCCGGAAGTGGAAATTGTGGCCCTGTTCCCTAATGCGATCGAAGCACTGAAGTATGTGAACCACAATCCGGTGGATTTGATCTTCTTGGATATCCACATGCCTGGAATGACCGGAATTGACTTTGTTCAGACCCTAAATGATGCCCCGAAGATTGTCCTGACCACCTCGGATACCAATTTTGCGATCGAGGCTTATCAGTATGACTTTATTGTAGATTACTTGGTTAAGCCTATACCGAAGGACCGCTTTGAAACAACGGTGAAACGTCTCCGCAGAGCCTTTAAAGAGCCGGAGGAGAATGGTGAAGAAGGAACAACAGGAAACCAGGAACTCTACATCAATATTGATCGCCGTTTGATCAAACTCAAGCTCGACGATATTCTGTATATCGAAGCCAAAGGCGACTACATTCACATCAAAACGGTCAAGGAAGAGTTCCGTGTACACTCTACCCTGAAAAAGATCAAGGATAAACTACCGGATCGCCTTTTTATGCAGATCCACCGATCCTTTGTCATCAACTTCACGAAAATCATCGACATCCAGGACAACAGTGTACTGATCGATCGTCAGGTGATTCCAATCAGCCGCTCCAATCGACCTGTTCTGATGCAGCGATTGAATTTATTGTAAAAAAGTAAGATAAAGACTACAATAAAGAGAAGATTTCACGTTATATTGTGAGTAATTCTTAATTCTCTTACCATGGCTATTGAAATTCGTGAGCACAAAGGTATATTCGAAATCCTAGGAACTTTCCGCGCGCACAATCTCGGTGCCTTACAGATTTACTTTGATTTGATGATTGAGAAATACGATGATTTCGTCATTCGTCTTGATCGTGTGGATGACCTGGACGCTTCTGCCGCACTCTATCTTGAAGAGCTTCACGAAAAGGCCCGAGGCATGAATAAACGGGTCACGCTTGTCAGCCAAGAGAATCCAGAGGTCGAAAGAATCCTGCAACTGACCGGCACACTTTACCTATACACCGAATAGGGCTCTCCTTCTTTTTTAGTCCTGATTTACTTTGAGGAAGATTCTGATTATCAGGTCTTCCACAGGCTGTTTATGCCTGTTTTGGACCGATTGAATACAGTAAACTACAAGGGAAATTAAGCTGTAAGCAAAAAGGCATACCATGCGTAATAAAAGTCTTACAACAGGCTATGCGCAGTTGACAACAATGAATTCGGCTCGTGTACTATTTGTCCTACATTTCGGTCCCTTATATAATTTAAATACTTAGCTATGAAAATTTTAGTAGTAGACGATA
This sequence comes from uncultured Flavobacteriaceae bacterium, assembly GCA_964558965.1. Taxonomy (GTDB): domain Bacteria; phylum Bacteroidota; class Bacteroidia; order Flavobacteriales; family Flavobacteriaceae; genus Aureicoccus. Next base: position 23,423 of record CAZLGZ010000006.1, on the reverse strand, counting down.
AACAGTCATTAAGTGATTTGGTAGCCCAGTTCTTAGGACAAACCTATCAAGTAACCACGGTTGAAAATGGTATGCAGGCCTTGGCCTCTCTTCAAGGAGGAAATGTACCTGATTTAATTATTACCGATTTGGAGATGCCAGAAATGGACGGTTTTGAATTGATCAAGCAGGTAAAAGCCGCGGGTCTCTTTTCGGACATTCCAATCATCGTATTGAGTTGTAGAGACAGCAGCGCTGATCGCATTAAGTGCTTGCAGCTTGGAGCAGATGATTACTTGGTTAAACCCTTTAATCCAGAAGAGCTTCTGATTCGTGTTGACAAATTGGTGATTCGCCAATAGGCCTGAATCCACTACGTCATTTTTCACCCTACAAAACACCCTACCCTTATGGAAGTAATTCACGCGCAAAAGACCAACCTCTTATACGTTGGAAGAAACGCTGACTCTTTTTTGGCCTTGGCCCAAGAGAAACCGGACTTACTCAATATTTATGTTGCCGAAAACACCGTATCGGCCATCAAATGGTTGCACAACAACAGCAACTTGCAGGGATCTTCCTGGGTGGACACCGATAAGTGTGTTGACGGAATTCTATGTGAACGAGGAGAATCACTGCGCGAGGTTCGCGAAATGATCGCTTACGTTCGCGAAAACTTCAAAGAAGGAGGTCGAATTCCTGTATTGGTTTTCGGTCCCTATGAAGACCGTGTCGAAAAACTCAGCGCGCTGGAGCATGGAATTGACGATTGGTTCGAGAAGAGCCCAAAGCCACATCAAGTGGTCGAACGCATCAACTTCCTGAAACAACTCAAAGCCAATTTAGCGGACCAAAAGATCGGAGAAGCTCCTCAATCGAAATCAGATTATAAGATTGGTTTCTTCAAGAGGGCCTTTGACATTTTTGTGGCTTCCTCTGTTCTTCTTGTTGCTTCTCCCTTTTTGTTGCTGGTCATCCTGGCGATCCGCTTGGAGTCAAAAGGCAAAGTGTATTACATCTCGAAGCGGGTAGGAACGGGATATAAGATCTTTAACTTCCTGAAATTGAGGTCTATGTATCCAGATGCGGATAAGCGTCTGAAGGAGTTTCAGCATTTGAATCAGTACGATCACGACGAAGACAAGGCCGAAGAAAAAGAAGTGGATCTGGTATATGGACATGCTCCGGAACCAGAAGGAATTACGCTTATCAGTGATGAGGATGAGGTGGATGAAAACGAATACAACCGCCAAAAGAAGGATTCTGCGGAAAAGGCTTTTGTGAAGTTCGAAAATGATCCCCGCATTACCAAGGTTGGGCACATTATCCGCAAACTCAGTATTGATGAATTGCCCCAGTTGATTAATGTCTTAAGAGGAGACATGTCTATTGTGGGGAACCGTCCCTTGCCCCTCTATGAAGCTGAGATGCTGACAACGGATGAGTGGACGGATCGTTTTAATGGCCCGGCAGGGATCACCGGTTTGTGGCAGGTAGAAGCCCGGGGACGCAGTTCCAAAATGTCTGCAGAGGAAAGAAAACAATTGGATATCAAATACGTGAAATACGCCAATAGCAAGCACGCCTTTCTCATCGATATGTGGATCGTGCTAAGAACGTTTAAGGCCGTATTTCAAAAAGAGAATGTTTAGGGATGAAGGAAAGGTTTTGGGTTTGGGTTGTTATCCTGTATATAGGTACAGGGGTTGCTTGTGGGCAATCCCTTAACGACTTTGTAAACAAAGGTTTAGAGTCGAATGATTTAGCAAAAAATTTGCCATCATTGGATTCATTGATAAAGCTGGCAAAAGAGAACTCACCACGCTTAAAATTCTTTGATGAGGATTACAAGTACTGGGATGGGCAAACAACACTGGCTAAGAAGGACTGGTTGCGACATATTTATCTGGACGCGGCTTATGGTTATGGGATTTTTGACAATTTAAGTAACCAGCAGATTGCAGGCGATCCAGGGAGTCAAACCCTGATTTCTACAGAGCAAAGCCGTTATACACTTGGGGCATCCATAAAGTTACCTCTTTCAGCCATTTTCAACCGGAAAAGAGAGATAAAGAACGCCAGAGCAGAAGCTGAAAAATCCCGTTACCAAAAGGAATACGCGGAATGGGAATTGGAACAGCTAATTGTTGAGCAGTATAATGACCTATTAAAAGCTCATCGCCTGTTTTTTATCAACGCATCCATTGTAGAATCTTACAAACTCCAATCCGTCCGTGCCGATAAAGATTTCCAAAATGGAATTATCAATGTAGCTGAATACACGCGATTGCAGCAAATGCTGAATCAAGCCATAAGAGCTTATGAAGATCAACGAGCTGAATTCCTTATTGCCTTTAAAGCGCTTGAAGGAACAGTTGGAATCAAGATAGAAATGTAGCCCTGAATCACATGAAGTTTAACCTGCTCTTTTTTGTTCGATTATTACTCCGGCACGTTGGATTGCTTCTGGCTGTCCCTGTGATTTTGGCTTCTTTGGTGTTCTTCTTAACCCAAGACGAACCCAAGGTGTTCAATTCTAAGGCAAGAGTTTATACAGGGATTGCTTCTGGATCTACCATTGAATTGGACAATACTAAATTGGATTTTAGGGCCACCAACACCGCCTACGATAACCTTCTTAACCTCGTAAGAGCACGAACAACGATTGAACGGGTTGCACTCAAACTATTTGCTCAACATATTGTTTTGGACAGTTCGGATGTCCGGATCATATCTCAAGACAAATTCCTGGAATTACAAGAACTCGTTCCTCAAGAGGTTCGGGATTTGGTGGTTAAGAATGACGTGCAAAAGACCTACGACAATTTGGAGGCTTTTAAAAACGCCAATTACACCAACTTTCTCTATGAACTCATCAATAAAGATCATCCGGACTACAGTATCGAAAGTATTCGAGAGCGAATCAGTGTTCGCCGAGTGTTGTCCAGTGATTTCGTAGATATAGAATTTGAATCGGAGGATCCTGCGATTTGTCAAAATACGCTTCTTATTCTATCCGAGGTTTTTGTGAAGTTAAATGCGGAGATCAAGGTGAATCAGTCCGACGCCGTAGTAAAATACTTTGAAAAGCAATTGGAAGGATCTACGGAGGATTTACGCATTGCTGAGAATGACCTCCTTGCCTTTAATCAGACCCACAACATTATTAACTACTACGAACAGACCAAGCACATTGCTTCGGAGAAGGAGCACTTTGAGCTGGAATACCAGGCCGTACACATCAAGCATTTTGGGGCCAAAGCGGTAATTGAAACCCTAGAAGAAAAATTAGCAGAGCACGAAAAGAGAATAGTCAATAGCGACCGAATGGTCCAACTGAGGAATGAGCTGGGCAATATCAATTTTGAGATTTCTATGAAATCCCTCAACCTGGAAAGTGATTCCATTAAAAAGGTCGAGAATACCAAACAATTAATTGAACTCAACAAAAGAGCATCTGCCATTAAAGAAGAACTTTCCTCTGAGGTGGATCAAATGTTTACGCTCGATTACGATGAAAAGAGTGTTTCGTCGACAACGATCTTAGCCGATTGGTTGGCCAATACCATCGAATATGAAGGAACCAAGGCGCAGCTAAAGGTGATGGACCAGAAGAGGTTAGAGTTTGAAAAACTCTACCAGGTGTTTTCTCCTTTGGGAGCAACCATGAAGCGGTTAGAGCGTAAAATTGATATTGCCGAACGAGAATATCTCAGCCTTCTTCACAGCCTAGGTTTAGCCAAACTTCGACAACAAAATGTAGAGCTTAAGTCGAATCTGAAACTAATTGAGGTTCCTTTTTTCCCCATAACCCCGAAAGCCAGCAAGCGTATTATGCTGGTCATTGTTGCCGGTTTGGCAGGCTTCGTAATTGTTGCCTTTACCATTCTGGTGCTCGAGTTCTTGGATGGAAATATTAACACCGCGGATCGTGCCAGTGACAAAATTGGTTTGGAAGTATCTTCCATTTTTCCAGTCATTAATCACAAGAGCAATAAGATTGATTATGAATATCTCAGGAACAAGGCAGTAAATGCTATCTCCCGAAATGTCATGCTGAATCAATTGAAGAAAGAAGGGCAACCGGGCCCTGTGGTGAATATGTTCTTTTCGACCCAGGAGGCAGAAGGGAAAACTTTCGTCTGTGATCACTTGATCTCTAAGCTTTGTGAATTGAACTACAGAACACTTCACATTACTTATGATGAAGCCGATTTTAATCTGCCTAAAGATGCCTATACCAAGCTGCAATATACGGTGAGTGATCAGTTGTATAAGATCGCGGATATGCATGAGTTTGCAGAGGAAGGGGTAATTCCAGAATACGATGCTTATGACTTTGTTATTCTAGAAATACCAGGAATCATAAAGAATCCATTTCCGGTAAAATTAGCCTCTACCATGGATTTCACCTTTTTGATTACCAGAGCAAACCGCTCCTGGTCAGAAGCCGATATCAATTCTCTAAGGTTATTTAACGAAGCAACTACAGGCCCAGAACCGACTATAATTCTCAATGGAGTAAAAGTCCTTGAAATGGAGACTGTTGTTGGGGATTTGCCCAAACGCAGATCCATATTGCGAAGTTTTATCAAACGTGTAGTGCAGTTCAGATTTTTCACTAAACAATCCGTAGCTTGATGATAGCAAAACTCAAAAATATCCTTCGAGAGAAGAATATGTCTTCTCTGCTAACCAACATGGTCATAGCAGCATTGGGGTTGGCCAGTTTTATGCTTTTGACTCGTCAATTGCCCAAAGAGGTATTTGGTGATTGGGTTCTGTTTATTACCCTTTCCACTTTCGTGGATCTGTTGAGGTTCGGACTTACCCAAACTTCTGTGGTCCGCTTGCTTTCGGCGGCGAACGTAAAAGAGTATAAGGTACTCATGGGTTCCAGTTATCGGATCAATGTTAAACTATTGGGGGTAATCGTGGTGGTCTGTTGGGGTGCCTGGTTGATCATTGAGCAACTGGGTGTTTCTCTTATGCCCGGTTACGAGTTGTTTCTTGTCTGGTATCCTTTGTTGGCAATGGCTAACCTCGGTTGGAATTCCGCTTCAGCACTTTTTCAGGCAGAACAGAATTTCGAGAGAATGATGTGGGTTCGCCTGGCTAATATTGGGTTGTTTGTTGTTTTTTTAGTTGGCAACTGGCTTTGGTGGTCCGTTGGCGTAGACATTCTTATATGGGTCTATCTAGCGGTTAATTTACTCTCCAGTACTTGGTGTACAGTAGCTCGATGGGACGGACTATGGTTCTTGAGATTTGCTCATAAAAAGACCGAAAAGGAGCTTTTGAATTTTGGGAAATTTTCGATGGGAACCTTGATTGGTTCGAGTCTTTTAAAAAGTGCAGACACCTTTATTATCGGTTTAAGTCCTGTACTGGGCTCAGCTGGGATCGCTATATATGCTATACCATTGAAACTTACAGATTTACTTGGTATTCCATTGAGGAGTTTCACCATGACAGCCTATCCCAGAATGTCCAAGAAATTTTTAGAAAAGGATCTTCCTGGTGTGAGAAAACTCTTTTACACCTATACCGGTGCCATTACCATAGCATTCATTCCTGTTGCTTTGGTTTGTTTTGTTTTTGCAGAGGAGTTAGTGTTGTTTTTGGGAGGAGAGGAATACCTCGATCAATTGGCCCTGCTGACCTCGATCTTCCGAATATTTACCCTGTATACCCTGTTACTGCCTCTTGATCGCTTTACGGGCGTCTTGCTGGACAGTATCAATCGTCCTCATTTGAATCTTTACAAGGTTATTGTGATGACCTCGGCCAATATTGTAATTGATATTGTTGCCGTATTCAGCTTTGAAAGTTTGATCGGTGTAGCCGTTGGAACCGTTTTATTTACCATTATCGGTTTATTCCTGGGACTGTATTTTCTTAAAAGAGAAATACAAGTGAAGAGTCGAAGAATCGCCATTGACAGCTTTTCTTTCATCAGAAATATTGGGCAATTTGTTTCATGAGTCTATTTCAGTCAACATACAGCCCACCTCTTGATCCTAGATCAAAACCTTTCCATAGGACTTACGGAACGGATTATCTCCGCGAACCTCTGCCCATATTGATTTTACTTTCCCTAATTGTCGGAGTTGCTCATCTCACGGCAACTCAAGGGATTGTCGCAGGAATAGGGATGCTTATTCTTCCCATTGGAGTGGTCTATATGACCGTTTTTTTTGCCAAACCTAAACTGGGGTTGATCACCATTTTTGTTCTGAATTTTGTAATTCTTGGATTGGCTCGCTATGTGCCGATGACCTGGGGGCTTTTAATCGATGGTCTGCTCTTTTTAATGTATTTGGCTTTGTTTTTTAAAGCCTTTAAAATTAAAGTCCCATGGGGTAAAGCCCAATCGCATCTAACCTTGTTGGTAACGGTATGGATGGGCTATGCCCTTTTTCAGGCGGTAAACCCTGAAGCGGTTAGTTTTGAGGCTTGGTTTTACGCGATGCGAGGGTTGGCACTTTACCAGTTTTTGATCATTCCTCTTTTGTTTATCATGTACGATAAACCTAAAGATCTAAAGCTATTCCTTATAATTTGGGGGGTCATGTCGGTCTTGGGTACCCTCAAAGGAACTCAACAACTCCTTTTTGGAGTGGACTCTTTTGAACAGCGGTGGCTGGATAATGGTGGAGCAGTAACGCATGTTCTCTTTGGAAAGTTGCGGATTTTCAGCTTCTATTCAGATGCGGGTCAATTTGGTGCTTCACAAGGACATGCCGGGGTGGTTTTTGGGGTGTTGGCCCTCTTTGCAAAAAGTAAAAAATTTAGAATCTTTTGTATTGTCGTTTGTCTCGCAGGTCTGTATGGTATGATGATCTCGGGTACTCGAGGTGCAATTGCTGTGCCGGCCGCGGGAGGAATAATGTTCCTGATTCTTAGAAAGAATATCCCGATTCTTGTTCTGGGTGCAATGATGGGTATAGGGGTGTTTGTATTTTTTAAATACACCACCTTAATGAACAACAATGCTCAGATTCGTCGAATGCGTACCGCTTTTGACCCGAATGATGCCTCCCTTCAGGTGCGCTTAGCCAATCAGAGAAAGTTGAAGGCTTACCTGGCCTCTAGGCCCTTTGGAGGTGGGATTGGATCAACAGGTAACTGGGGACAACGTTTTACCCCTCACACCTTTTTGGCCAATACCGCAACGGACAGTTGGTTTGTCGCTATTTGGGCTGATACGGGAGTTGTCGGACTTTATCTACATCTATTTGTCTTGTTCTTTTCTCTTTTAACAGGAGCCTACAATGTCATGTTCAAAATAAAGGATCCCTGGCTCCGGGGACAAATAGCCGCACTGGTGTGCGGCATGTTCGGAATTATGGGAGCCTCTTACGGGAACGGTGTATTTGGTCAATTTCCCACTTGCATACTGATGTACGGAAGTATGGTTTTCATGTTTATATCTCCTCGCATGGACCGGTATATTCTTGAAAAAAAGGCCAAAGAAGAGGCTGAACGAAAAGAAAAAGAAGAGATTCAAAAACAACGACAGCGCGCAGTCGCTTTTAAAGCTTAAACTATGGAAAACAATGCCCCATTGGTGTCCATTATCACCATCAACTACAACGAATCAGCGGTGACCATGGACCTCTTGGATTCCTTGAGAAAGATTAGTTATCCTGCACTGGAAATTATTGTAGTGGATAATGCTTCCCCTTCGGACAATCCCGATGTGATTAAGGAGCGCTATCCGGAAGTAAAGCTGATTAAAAGTGAAGAGAACCTCGGGTTTGCCGGAGGAAATAATCTAGGGGTTAAGGCCAGTCGAGGAGAATTTCTCTTTTTCATCAACAACGACACCATTGTCGCAGACGGATTGATTGAACCCCTTGTAGAAACCTTGCAAAAAGATGAAGAGATTGGAATGGTCAGTCCCAAGATTAAGTTTCACTGGGATCCTTCCTTAATTCAATACGCCGGATATACACCTATGAATAAGTGGACTATCCGAAACAACAGTATTGGTTATCACGAGAAGGACGATGGTCTATTCGATATTCCTGGAGAGACAGAATCTATTCACGGTGCTGCCATGATGGTACCTCGTCGTGTGCTGGAGCAAGTAGGGATGATGACCGAGATTTACTTTTTGTACTACGAGGAGCACGACTGGGCCGAAATGATTAAACGAGCTGGATATAAGGTCTACTATCAACCCAAGGGCTCCATCTTGCATAAGGAATCCTTGGCCACCGGAAAGAACAGTCCCCTGAAAACCTATTATATCTCTCGAAACCGGATCCTGTTTGCAAGACGAAATTTCAAAGGTTTTCCTTTGATGGTCAGCTTGCTGTTTCAGGCTCTGGTTTCCATTCCTAAAAACACCCTCACTTTTTTATTGAAAGGACAAATGAAGCACCTCAAAGCTTTTTGGAGAGCCGTGCTTTGGAACCTCACTCATTTTCAATTGGATAAAAAAACAACAATTCCGCAAAATCAATTAGTAACCCCCACCATTTGATTAATTGAACTGATCATGAAAAATAGATTTTTAATTCTTAACCTACTTTGTGGCGTAATCTTGGCCTCCTGTGTAAACGAAAATGATTTAGGACCGGGAAATCCGGGGACCGATAATGATCCTTTAGCCAACTTAGATGTTGCCGATGATTTTGACTATTCCACAAGCAAGAACCTCTCGGTGCAATTGGATGTGCCGGATTTTCTATCTAATGCTGTGGTGACCTTATACACGAAGTCCGGAAACCAAGATAGTGTAGCCGTTGGACGGGGAGGCTTTAACACTGCTGGACGTTTGCTGAAAAATCTGGTTCTTTCTTCTCGGGCCGATAGTCTACTAATCTTTTCATCTTATACCGGATTGGTGAATGAAGTGCGCCTGCCCATTGAGGGCAACAACCTCAGTTTTGATTACCGTCCGCTCTACGAGCGTGATGGCAGCAGTGGAAAGAACAAAGTGGAGCACCGTCCCTTTAAATGGCCTGCCACTCTGGCTGGAAAATCCGACTTCACTTATATCGACACCTATGACAGCTCCGGGGTTCCGGATAACCTGGTGTTCCCGGATGTAGTTCAGCAAAACCTTTTGGACGATATCAATGCGTCTTTGCCAGAGAATGTTCCGGGCGGAATTCCCAACTCGAATCCTGATTTTTTAGCCGGTAAAGAGACCAATTTGATTCTGACCAAAGAGGCTGATGTTTGGGTGACTTTTGTCTCAGAAGGGGCGGGTTACCGTAACAGTCTCGGGTACTACAGCTATCCGGTAGGACAGGAGCCAACAACCGTGGAAGAGCTCACCCGGTTGGTGATCTTTCCGAATGTGAGTATGGTTGGATCTGGCGGAGGACTGGTGCCGGGTGACCGCGCCTATTTGGGCCGATTCCCCGCGAACACTGTTGTAGGCTGGTTTCTTGTAGCCAATGGGTGGAATGGATCGGTTACCGGAAATGGTAATGGGGTCTATTACTCCAATCCGGATTTCAACCCTGAGGGCTCTGCAGACAAAAGAACCCACATGGTGCTACTCTATGATGAAGCTCGAGAGATCACCTTATTAGGGTTTGAAGATTTACGCCGAGATGTTGCCACAGACGATGACTTTAACGACGCTGTATTCTATGCTCGCTCCAACCCGGTAGATGCTATTCAAATCGGGAACCTGGCTCAGATCGAAGTGGCCAATGACAGCGATGGAGATGGAGTTAATGATGAATTGGATGATTTTCCGTTTGACCCCAATCAAGCCTTTAATAACTTTTCGCCAGCGGCTAATTCCACCGGAAAATTAGTTTATGAGGATCTCTGGCCAAGTAAGGGTGACTACGATTTTAATGATCTAGTAGTGGATTACAATTTTAATAGTATTGCCAATGCCGACAACCTCATTACTACTTTGGAAGGTCATTTTACCATCGAGCACATTGGTGGAGCACTTCACAATGGATTTGGGTTTGTTTTACCGATCAGTCCGGATAATATCGCCTCCATTACCGGCCAAAACCTTAATGGCGGCTACGAGACCGTTTCTGCCAATGGAACAGAGTCGGGAACAGCTGCAAATGAAACAGTGATTTTGGTTACTGGAGACGCCTTTGATCTGGAAGGCCAGACCCTTGATATTACGATCTCCTTTGCCAACCCCCAAGATCAGAGTGTTTTAGGTGAAGTCCCCTATAATCCATTCTTAATTGTCAATGGTGACCGTTCTAGAGAGGTTCACTTGCCCGACTTGCCGCCAACATCGAAGGCCAGTGGATTGGGAACAGAAGACGATTTCAGTGATGCAGCGAACAACCGTTATTATAAGACGGCCACGAACTTGCCCTGGGCAATGAATATCTACGACAATTTTACGATACCCCCCGAGTCAATTCCGATCACGATTCAGTACCCTCGCTTTGTCAATTGGGCGAATTCGGGAGGAACCCAAGATTTAGACTGGTATATCAGATAACCACAAGTCCTCAGGCTTTCACAACAATAATTTAGAGAATGTAATTTGTAGGATAATATTTACAAAATAGAATCTAAAACGCTTAAAAACAGCAATATGAATATCACAGTAGTCGGGACAGGGTATGTTGGTCTGGTGACCGGAACCTGTTTTGCAGAATCGGGGATCAATGTGACATGTGTCGACATTGATAAAGAAAAAATTGAAAAGTTGAAAAAAGGGCACGTACCAATTTACGAGCCTGGATTGGATGCCTTGCTCGAAAGAAATATCGACAAGGGCCGAATCCATTTTACAACGAGTCTTAAAAAGGGCATTCAGGATTGTGATGCTGTTTTTATTGCGGTAGGTACTCCACCAGATGAAGATGGTAGTGCAGACTTAAAGTATGTATTGGGGGTTGCCCGTGAAATCGGACAGCACATGGAAGATTACAAAGTGATCATCACCAAGAGTACTGTACCCGTAGGGACGTCGTATAAAGTAAAATCAGCCGTGGAAGAAGAGCTGGAGAAAAGAGATGTACGCATTCCTTTTGATGTGGCTTCCAACCCGGAGTTCCTTAAAGAAGGAAGTGCGGTGGACGATTTCTTGAAACCAGATCGTATCGTCGTAGGGATTGAGTCAAAGCGCGCCGAAAAAGTGATGCGTCGTTTGTACAAGCCTTTCTTGATGAACGGTCACCCACTTTTATTCATGGACATTTTCTCTTCAGAGATGACCAAGTACGCTGCGAACTCCATGCTAGCGACCAAGATTAGTTTTATGAACGATATCGCCAACCTCTGTGAAAAGGTAGGTGCTAATGTTGACTTGGTTCGTAAAGGAATCGGTTCTGATGGCCGAATCGGAAACAAATTTATCTATCCTGGAACAGGATATGGAGGAAGCTGTTTCCCAAAGGATGTACAGGCCCTGGTTCGAACAGCGGACGAATTCGGCCACTCCTTAGAAGTTCTTAAGGCGGTAGAAGCCGTAAACTACCGTCAGAAGACCATCTTGGTCGAAAAAATCAAAAAGCATTTTGGGGATGACTTAAAAGGCAAGCACTTCGGTATGTGGGGTCTTTCTTTTAAACCCAAAACAGATGATATGCGAGAAGCTCCTGCTTTGGTAATCGTCGATGCGCTTCGTGAATTAGGTGCCACCGTGCGCGCTTATGATCCGGTGGCCATGGAGGAAGCCAAGCGAATTCTCGGTGATAAAATCCAGTATGCGAAGGACGAATACGATGCGGTGATCGATGCCGATGCCCTTATTGTGGTAACGGAGTGGTCGGAGTTCCGTATGCCGAACTACCGCATTCTCGAAAAATTGATGACTAACAAAACCATCTTTGATGGACGTAACATCTACGACATTGAAGAAATGCGTGAGTTAGGCTTCGATTACTACAGTATTGGCCGCGAAGTTGTGCGCCAGCATGAAGAAGAATCAATAGGAGCCTAATGGCTCATAGGAAGGCATCCGGCAAGTGACTTTACAGTTGTTTGCCGGCTTGTCTATTCTAAAAACAAAACACCAACTGCTCTCATAAATTCATCATTATGGACATCATTTCCTTTTTTACCTATTTGTTGGAACTGCTTGTCTTCCTGTATTTAGGAGGGGCAGCTTTGTATATTTTGGTCTTTGCTGTTGCGGGCCTTTTTTCGATTAAAAAACGCAACCGGATTGGCAACAAGCAAAGAAAAGTTGCGGTGTTGATCCCGGGTTATAAAGAGGATGCAGTCATCGTAGAAGTGGCGCGTCGCGCACTCGAACAGAGTTACGAGGCTTCCCTTTTTGATGTGGTGGTTATCGCAGATTCATTTCAGCCGATCACCCTCGAAAAACTGCGCCGTCTTCCCATTAAACTCATTGAGGTCTCCTTTGAAAAGAGTACCAAATCCAAGGCCTTGAATGCAGCCATGGCTAAAATCGGAGACGATTACCAGGTCGCTTTGGTTCTGGATGCAGACAATGTCATGGAATACGATTTTGTAGAGCGGATCAACAACGCCTTTAACCGAGGATTTAAAGTGGTGCAAGGACACCGTGTAGCAAAAAACACCAACACCTCTTTTGCCATTCTCGATGCCATCAGTGAAGAGGTTAACAACCATATCTTTCGCAAGGGACACCGCGTTCTGGGTCTTTCTTCTGCTCTAATTGGCTCTGGAATGGCCTTCGATTACCACTTCTTTAAAAAGACCATGTCTGAGGTGAATGCTGTGGGTGGTTTTGATAAGGAACTGGAATTGAAACTCTTGAGAGATCGCACAATTATCGAATACTTGCCCAAGGCGATTGTATACGACGAGAAAGTGCAGAAATCAGAAGTGTTTTCAAATCAACGTCGCCGGTGGTTGTCGGCCCAGTTTATCTATTTCAGACGATTTGTACTTTCTGGATTGCGCGAGCTTTTTTTCAAGGGCAATGTCGACTTTGCGGATAAGGTCTACCAAATGATTTCTCCTCCGAGAATTCTGCTTTTGGGCGGAGTGGGTGCATGTACCGCTCTTTATTTGCTGCACCAGCTTTTGGGACTGGAACTTCTGCAGTTGCCCTCGGTCTACTGGTATACAGTCTTTGCGTGTACGGTAGTGGCCTTTATGTTTTCAATTCCCAAAGCCTATTATTCTGGAAGTACAGCCAGGGCAGTGGGTCAAATTCCCAAGGCCTTTTGGATCATGTTTGCTTCTCTATTTCGCCTAAAAGGCGCCAACAAAAAATTCATTCACACCCAGCACGGGACGGTGAATACCTAAAGTTTAGTTTATGAAAATCGGTATCGAAGGACAACGCCTGTTTCGCAAGAAAAAGCACGGCATGGACATGGTGGCTTTGGAGCTCATCAAGAACCTCCAGATAATCGATCGTTATAACGAGTACGTGATTTTTGTCCGACCAGATGTCGACAACACCTGTATCCCAGAGGCTCCTAACTTTAAGGTCGTGGAGCTTTCTTCTCCTGGAGGATATCCGGGCTGGGAGCAGTGGGCTTTGCCCCGAGCTGCCAAAGCAGAGGGATGCGATATTTTACACTGCACAAGCAACACCGGACCGGTTTATTCACCCGTTCCCTTGGTGACAACCTTACACGATATTATTTATCTGGAATCCATCAGCCTTTTTAAGAAGGAAGGGAGTTGGTACCAGAAACTTGGCAATATGTACCGCCGCTATATTGTTCCGCCGGTTATCCGCAGAAGTAAACGAGTAATAACGGTTTCGAACTACGAAAAGCACCGTATTAACCAATACTTTGGCTTACAGGAGCACCGCCTTCGAGCCATTTACAATGGGGTAGGGGAGCATTTTAAACCCATTAAGGATCAAGAGACTCTGCAGGATGTCAAAATACGGTATCGTTTGCCTGATAATTTCTTTTTCTTCCTCGGAAACACGGATCCTAAAAAGAATACAAGAGGCGTATTGCAAGCATTTGCCGCCTTTAATGAAGAATTTCCGGAATCGCATTACCTGGTAATGCTAGACTACGATGAGCAGGAATTACAGCGTTTGTTGCAATCCATTGGGGCGCCTGAGCTTCGCAAGCTTATTCATTTGACCGGATATGTGCCTAATGCTGAATTGCCAGCCTTGATTAGCCAAAGCAGCATTTTCTTGTATCCTTCTCTGCGAGAGAGTTTTGGAATACCGATACTGGAAGGGATGGCCTGTGGTGTGCCTGTAATTACCTCTAATACCTCTTCTATGCCAGAGGTAGCTGGAGAGGAAACTGCTTTAATGATCGATCCCTTTAAACCCGCTGAAATCACCAATGCCATGATCAAGCTGGTTCAAGATAAAATGCTGGTTCAAGTACTCTCTGAAAGAGGAATTGAACGAGCTCAAGAATTTTCTTGGAGTATTATGGCCAAGCATGTTCTGGCCCTTTACGAAGAGGTTTATAATGAATTGTAATATGGACGCTTTAATTAAAAACCGAGATATTATTGTCATGGGCATTCAGGCCTGGGACATTGAAATTGGGAGTAATTGCAAAAATATTGCTCTGGAGATGTCAAAACACAACCGTGTGCTTTACGTCAACCCTCCTATTGATCGGGTAACCTTGTTTAAGGAACGTGGAACTGAAAAAGTAAAGCGTCGCCAAGCTATCCGAAGAGGGGATGCTCCGGCACTTCAGGAAATCGGAGATCAATTTTGGAATCTTTATCCTAAACGTTTGGTTGAGCCGGCAAATTGGGTGGGTTCAGGGCTCCTCTTTGACAAACTCAATTACCAAAATGCCAAACGATTTTTTAGAGATATTCAAGATGCTATAGAAAAGCTGGATTTCACAAATATTATTGTTTTTAATGACAGTTCTATGTTCTTGGGGCAGTATGTGCAAGAGTTTCTCAACCCGAGCCATTATGTCTATTATATGAGGGATTACCTTATCAAGGTTCCTTACTGGCAGAGACATGGCGAGCGTCTTGAACCGGTTCTGCTTAAAAATGCGGATACAGTAGTCAATAATTCATTGCTCTATACGGATTATGGAGCTCAGTATAATGCTAATAGTTACATGGTTGGACAGGGTTGTGATGTAAGCTTGTTTAACGATGAAAAAGATACTATTGAATGCGCTAGTGAATTACGGCATATACCAGGTCCCATTATAGGTTATGTTGGGTATCTCACCAGTATGCGTTTAGACATAGACTTGCTTGTACATTTAGCTAAGGAGCGACCGAAATGGTCGCTTGTTCTCGTCGGTCCAGAAGATGACGATTTTAAAAACTCCGCTCTTCATGGTCTCGACAATGTTTTCTTTTTAGGAAGTAAAGACGGGAAGGAGCTACCGAACTACATCAAGGGATTTGATGTGGCGATCAACCCACAATTAATCAACGATTGGACTCGAGGTAACTATCCCCGCAAAATAGATGAATATTTGGCGATGGGAAAAGCTACTGTAGCGACGGGAACCCGTGCTATGGATATGTTCGCTGACCATGTATATCTGCCGATCACGAAAGAAGAATACCTCAACGCGATTGAACGTGCACTTGATGAAGATTCAATTGAATTGAAAAAGAAGCGAATTGCGTTTGCTAAGCAGCATACTTGGGAAAACAATGTCAATGATATTTACGAGGCCATTTTAAACTCTGTAGCATGAAAAGACTAATTCATTTACTTAAAGGAAACGAGAACGTTAAACGATTTGTTCACTGGATGTTGGTTCCAAGTGGGCAGGCTAGACCTAGAAAATGGGTAAGTTGGTTCGTCAACCCTTTTTACCATACAAAGGGCAAGGGATCACTCATAAGAAAAAGAACCCGTTTAGATGTTTTGCCGTGGAACCCCTTTGTCTTGGGAGAAAAATCAACGATCGAGGATTTTTCTACGATTAACAATGGAGTTGGTGAAGTCTTAATCGGCAAACAGTGTAGAGTTGGTTTGGGCAATACTTTGATTGGCCCAGTAATTCTAAAGGACCATGTCCGATTAGCACAGAATGTAGTGTTATCAGGATTGAATCACAACTTTGAAGATGTTAGTCAGCCAATCCATAGCCAAGGAGTAAGAACGGCCCCCATTATTATTGACGAAGAGACCTGGATCGGAGCTAATGTTACTATCGTTGCAGGAGTTCATGTAGGGAAACACTCCATCGTTGCGGGTGGTAGTGTTGTAACCAAAGATATTCCCCCTTATTCTGTCGCAGTTGGTAACCCAGCGCGCGTTGTTAAGCAGTATAATCCGGAAACCCAGCAATGGGAAAGAATCACTAAAAAAGAAAAATCTTATGAGTTGGCTTGAGACATTTTTTTGGATTGCACTCTTCGTTATTTTTTATTCCTACTTGGGGTATGGGATGTTGTTGTTTGTGATTATCAAGCTTCGACGTTTCTTTAAAATTGGACAGAACAAACCGACCAAGGCGAATTACGAGCCGGAGGTTACTTTGTTTGTTACTGCTTTTAATGAGAAGGACTTTGTTCAAAAGAAAGTAGAAAACAGCAGATCACTGGATTACCCGGCCGAAAAGGTTCGGCAGATTTGGGTGACCGACGGATCGGATGATGGAACTCCTGATCTACTGCGTAAGTATGATGATATTGAAGTGTATCACTCCCCGGAACGCAACGGGAAGATCGCAGCGATGAACCGTGGAATGCAGTTTGTAGACTCACCCATCGTGATTTTTTCGGATGCCAATACAGATCTTGGCAAGCAGTCCATTCGCGAAATCGTAAAGCTTTTTGCCCGAGATAAGGTAGGATGTGTGTCCGGAGAAAAACGGATCTACAACAAATCAGCCGATGCGGCTGCCGGAGCAGGGGAAGGCCTGTACTGGAAGTACGAATCTCAGCTCAAGAAATGGGATGCCGAATGGTATTCTGTTGTGGGGGCTGCAGGTGAGCTCTTTGCTATTCGCACCGATTTATGGCAGGAAGTTGAACCAGATACGCTACTCGATGATTTCATTATTTCTTTACGAGTGGCGATGTCGGGTTACACCATTCAATACAACCCGGAGGCCTATGCTATTGAGTCGGCTTCGGCCAATGTCAAAGAGGAACTCAAGCGAAAAATTAGAATCTCGGCTGGAGGTCTTCAGTCGGTTTGGAGACTGCGTTCGCTCTTGAATGTATTCAAGTACGGTACACTTTCTTTCCAATACATATCGCACCGCGTGTTGCGCTGGACCTTGACGCCTCTTCTTTTGCTTCTGATCATTCCGGCTAACCTCATGTTGGCTATGGAGGAAGGACTTTTTAGCGGAGGAATCTATGGGCTTTTGTTCTGGGCGCAGATGTATTTTTATGTACTGGCTTTGACCGGCTGGGTACTCGAAAGAAAGGCTATACGACTAAAAGTCTTATTCGTTCCTTACTATTTCTTTATCATGAACCTTTCGGTTTACCTCGGATTTATGAGGTACATCAAAGGCAACCAATCGGTAAAATGGGAGCGCGCTAAACGCGGTGAATTTCAGCAGACCGCTGAGGCTTAAGTAGCCGCAATTTCTGGGGCCGAGCAGGTCGCCAGATCAAAAGAAAAGGTACTACCTTCTCCAGGGGCACTGTCAATATTCAGTTGCCCCTGGTGCTGTGTTATAAAGGTTTGACACAACACGAGGCCCAGCCCCGTACCAGGCTCTTTATCGGTTCCTAATTTGCTGAAGTGCTCTTCGGTATTCAGAATTTTCGCAATATCCTCTTTGCTGATGCCATCACCTGTGTCGATGACTTTGACATATACGCGATCCTCCTTGTTTTCTGTACTGATCCGAATCTGACCTTCGGAGGGGGTGAACTTAATGGCGTTGGATACCAGGTTTCTCAATACGGTTTTAATCATATTCATGTCGGCCTCCACATAGAGATCTTCCGGGACTTCATTGAGAATTTCAATCTTTTTATGATCACTGGCTAGTTTGAGCAAGCGAATGGTCTGATCCGCGATGTCTTGTAATTGTAGGGGCTCCGTTATAATCTTCATTTGACCACTTTCGGACTTAGCCCAGCCCAGTAAGTTTTGGAGGAGGTTCAGGGCCTCATCCATGGTTTTTAGCAAACCGAATACGGTGTCATCGAGAAATTCTGGTGCCTTTGGGTCAATAATTCCCCGCATCAAAAAATCCATTTTGAGCTTTGCTGCGCTCAGGGGAGAACGCAAATCGTGGCCTATAATCGAAAACATCCGGTCCTTTAGTTGGTTGGATCGCTGCAGGTTTTCGGCCTGTAATTCAATTTGCTTTCGGGCAGTAACCAGTTCGACGTGGGTTTTAATCCGCGCTAGAAGCTCCTGTTCGTTAAAGGGTTTGGTCACATAATCCACGCCACCCACTTCAAAGCCTTTGACTTTGTCTTTGACCTGTACCTTTCCGGTCAGGAAGATGATCGGGATGTCTCGGTAGCGATCAAATGATTTTATCTTTTGACAGAGTTCATAGCCATCAACACGCGGCATAACAATATCCAACAGAATCAAATCGGGTAGTCTCTCTTCCAGGAGAACAAAGACTTTTTCGTCGTCGCTGGTCCCTGAATACTGAAAACCATGGCGTTCCAGAATAAAACGAATCAACTCCAAATTGAGCTGTTCGTCATCCACGGCAAGAATATAGGGGGCTTCCTTTGGAGAGTCGGACATCGGTAGGTGATTTTACTATACTAAAGTAAGAAAAAGCTGAAGTTTTAGGTTCATGTCTTTCACCATTGGTCGACAGAGAAGTGTCACTGGGCCTGGGTTTCTGTAAAATGACCGCAATCCTGCTAAATCCATCACAATTCTCCCGAGGTTTAGGTGAAATATCTTATTTTGAAGAAGATAACCACGCTTTCTCGGTGGTTGACAACAATTATTCAGGAAGGCTTATTTGTAGGATTATATTTACAAGAAGAAAATTAAGATACTCTTGAACATGGACGCAATACTTGTAACCGGCGGAGCGGGCTTTATAGGATCGAACTTTATTCCGTATTTCTTGGAGACCCATCCAGACATTCAATTGGTGAATTTGGATGCCCTCACTTATGCAGGGAATCTCGCCAATGTAAAGGAAGTGGAAAACAACCCCAATTACACCTTTATCAAAGGGGATATTGTGGATCGCTCGACGGTAGAATTGCTTTTTGAAAAATACGACTTTAAAGGGGTGATTCACTTTGCAGCGGAGTCCCATGTCGACAATTCAATCGCCAATCCGGACGCCTTTATGCAAACCAATATCATTGGAACCTTTAACCTGATTGACGTCGCTAAAAAATGGTGGATGATCAGTCCGGGTATCTACAAGGAAGCCTTTAAGAATGCTCGTTTTCACCATGTTTCTACCGATGAGGTTTACGGTACATTAGGGGAGGAAGGACTCTTCCACGAAACCACTCCTTATGCACCGAACAGCCCGTATAGTGCTTCCAAGGCTTCTTCTGATTTTATCGTGAGAAGCTACCACCACACCTTTGGAATGAATGTGGTGACCACCAACTGCTCAAACAATTACGGTCCGAAGCAACACAATGAAAAGTTGATTCCAACCATCATTCGCAAGGCTTTGGGAGGAGAAGATATTCCGATCTACGGTGACGGTAAAAACGTCCGCGATTGGTTGTATGTATTGGACCACTGTAAAGGGATTGATCTGGCCTACCAAAACGGAGTGTCGGGCGAAACCTATAACATTGGAGGACGCAACGAAAGAAACAACCTCTATATCGCCAATAAAATTTGCGAGATCCTGGACCAAAAACACCCCAAGGACAATGGAACCTCTTACCAGGATCAGATTACCTTTGTCAAGGATCGCGCCGGACATGATTTCCGGTATGCAATTGACGCGACAAAGATTGAAGATGAACTGGGGTGGAAAGCCGACGAGAACTTTGAAACTGGAATTGAGAAGACCATTGCCTGGTACCTGAATAAGTACACGGCCAAGAGTAATTCAAGTTTAGCTTAATCCAACTACAAAGTCTAAGACATCAACACATGAAAGGAATCATTTTAGCCGGTGGGTCTGGTACCCGTTTACACCCGATCACCCTTGCGGTGAGCAAACAACTGATGCCGGTTTACGATAAACCCATGATTTACTATCCGCTGTCTACCTTGATGGAAGCAGGGATTTGGGAAATCCTGATTATTTCAACTCCTGAGCACTTACCGCTTTTTCAAAAGCTACTCGGAGATGGCCGCAAGTACGGCTGCCGATTTGAGTATGCGGTACAGGAAGAACCCAAAGGACTTGCCGAAGCCTTCTTGATCGGTGCTGATTTTATCGGAGACGATAAGGTTGCTCTGATCCTCGGCGATAACATCTTTTATGGAGCAGGTCTTGACACGCTCCTGCAGTCGAACAATGATCCGGATGGAGGAATCATTTACGCTTACCACGTCAACGATCCAGAGCGTTACGGAGTCGTTGAATTTGATGAGCAGGGAAAAGCTATTTCTATTGAAGAAAAGCCGGAAGAGCCCAAGTCCAATTACGCGGTTCCCGGGATTTACTTCTATGATAATGAAGTGGTGGATATAGCCCGTTCCATCGAACCCAGTGCTCGAGGCGAACTAGAAATCACCGACATTAACAAGGTCTACCTCGAAAGAGGAAAGTTGCAGGTGAGTATCATGGACCGAGGAACAGCTTGGCTGGATACCGGTACCTTCACTTCTCTGATGCAAGCAGCTCAATTCGTTCAAGTGATTGAAGAGCGCCAAGGTCAGAAGATCGGTGCGATCGAGTCTGCCGCCTATAAGATGGGGTACATCACCAAAAAGCAGTTTCAAAAATTAACCGAGCCTTTCCTGAAGAGCGGATACAGCACCCGCCTCTTGGAAGTCTTATTGTAGTTGTAAAGGAAGATTCATGAAAGTCACTAAAACAAAAATCGAAGGATGTTTTGTCATCGAACCCAAAGTGTTCGAAGACGAGAGAGGATACTTCTTTGAAAGCTTCAACCAAGAAAAATTTGAACTCCTCACTGGGGCCAAACCCTTCTTTGTACAGGACAATCAGTCCAAATCCGTCCGAGGAGTATTAAGAGGACTTCATTTTCAGACCGGCCAATACGCCCAAGCCAAACTGGTTCGGGTACTGCAAGGGGAAGTGATGGATGTCGCTGTGGATTTGCGCAGTGGTTCCAAAAGCTTTGGTCAGGTGGTCACCCATATTCTCTCTTCAGAGAATCGCAAGCAAATGTATATTCCGCGAGGCTGTGCCCACGGATTCATCACCCTGTCTGAAGAAGCTGTTTTCTCTTATAAGTGTGATAATTTTTACAACAAGGAAGCCGAAGGAGGGATTATTTACAACGATCCTACTTTTGGAATTGACTGGTTGCTCGAAGACCACGAACTGATCCTTTCTGAAAAGGATTTGCAATTACCCGCTTACTCAGAATCTACCCTGGTCTAATCCTAAGTATTACAAGATGAAAATTTTAATCACCGGAGGCAACGGACAATTGGCTCAGGCCTTGGGCCGTTTGCTTCAAGACCAAGGAAAAAACTGGGAAGCCGATTTTAAGAGCAGCAAAGAACTGGACGTTACCGATTTTGAAGCGGTCAGCGAAACCCTCGGTAATAACGAATATGCCTACTGCATCAATTGCGCAGCCTTTACCCACGTGGACAAGGCTGAATCCGATACCGATTTGGCTCATCAAGTCAATGTGAACGGGGCTCGGAATCTAGCGCTGGGCTGCCACCAAAACAGTACGGTGCTCATACATATCAGTACCGATTTTGTCTTTGATGGTTTTCAAAACACCCCCTATTCCGAAGAAGATGTGGCTCGTCCACTGGGCTTCTATGGAGATACCAAGTATAAGGGAGAACGCGCCATCATCAGTAATTTGGAGGAGCACTTTATCCTGAGAACTTCCTGGTTGTATTCCGAGTACGGAAGTAATTTTATGAAAACCATGATGCGCTTAGGGGCCGAAAGAGATGAACTTTCGGTGGTGTATGACCAGGTCGGAACACCGACCTACGCCCTGGATTTGGCGGCGGTGGTTTTGCACCTGATCGAAGCACACAGCATCGAATACGGTATTTACAACTACAGCAACGAAGGAGTCGCCAGTTGGTATGATTTTGCCAAAGCGATTTTTGAAGAGGCCGCTATCGAGGTTGACTTAAAGCCCATTCGTTCCTCTTCTTATCCCACCCCGGCGAGAAGACCGAATTACAGTGTCTTGGACAAGACCAAAATCAAGGAACAGTTTTCTATTGAGGTGCCGCACTGGCGAGATAGCCTCAAGCAAGCCGTTAAGGCCTTACAAGAAATTGAGTCATAAAAAAAGCCGCCCATCGGGCGGCTTTTTCATTCATCAGAAACTACGATTAATCTTCTGCGGTGTCTTCACCAAAGACATTTCCGTTGTTTCTGCGAATTCTGTGGTTCCGCATTTCGCGGTAAAACTGATTAATTGAAGGCCCAATTTCTTCAGGCGAATCGTTGTGGTCTGTCCATTTTACTTCCAGAGTCAAAGGATCGATCACTTTAGAGGTCGCCGGCTTATCGTTGATGTCTGCGAAACGCATTTCTTGTTCGCGGTCAGAAACCTCTCTGTCTTTACGGGCTTCTTCTTCCTCTTTGGCCTTTTGGATAATTGCGTTGTTCAAGCGAATGGTATCTCCAAATTCTTTTCCAAGCTCCTGGTATTCTTTTTCCAGTTGCTCATTGCGGGTGTTATCCAAGGCTGCATCCCATTCTTCTTGGGTAGCTCCACCCGGCTTAAGCGGTACAAAATCATCCTCGGTGATGAGCGGAACGACAACATCCGGAGAAGGTTCTACCGGAGCGGGAGGCTGACGGTATTCTGGAATATCCCCATCATCGCCACGGTCATTGCGGGTGTTGTGTAAGGGATGCACCTTTTCTTGGTCCTTTTCGGTAATGCGGTTGTAGTTCTCGAAGAAATCCAGGGTCCTGCTGATTTTTTCTTGGCGAGGTAGATCCTGTTGGTTTAACAGGTGCCAATCGGCCAATTTGATATCGGCATAGATCTTGTTTTTCATGCGATCAAATTGAAGAACAGCCAACTTCTCGTCTTCTGCATTGGCTAGGCGATCTTCGTACTCTCCAGCAGGAGCTAATAGCTTAGCGATGATCGGCGCAGTCTCGATGATGAGGAACAACAGCATGATGAACATGGAAGGCAGTTGAGGCAACTTGTTTAGAGCACTCAATCTCGCCATAAGACCATCTACGTTGTCAATCACGGGCTGGGTAGTGGCCACAGCTGTATCGTATTCTCCTTGAAGACTGGCAATTTGCGTCTCTAGGGAAGCTATTTTTTCTCCGTTGGAAACTTTAAGCGCTTGAAGCGCTGCCAGGGAGGCGTCGTGTTTTTCACGCTTTTCTTTGTACACGGGCCCTTTGCCTAATAAACCTGTTCCAGCGCGGCCTTCTGCTTCCGCGATGTAGGTGGCATAGAGTTCGTTATTCTCTATTTCTTTCGCTGTGATCTCGTCCCGTAAACGTACCACCTCTGCACTCATCGCTTCAATCTGAGGGTTGTAGAGGCTCCCGATTTGATCGCGG
>CAZLGZ010000005.1:13203-28699 GCA_964558965.1 uncultured Flavobacteriaceae bacterium | reverse complement strand
GATATACAGATCAACCTTCTCCTTCTTTACTTCCATGTCCCGCACGGTACGGTAGTTGTTGATTTGAAGTAAAATTTCGGTTGCTGAACCGAGCTCATCCCTGGAAGAGAGTCCGTGTTGGACGTCCACCCCGATAATGATATCGGCCCCTAAGGCCCGTATTTCGTCCACCGGAAAATTATTGACCACCCCTCCGTCAATGAGCACTCTTCCGTCAATTTCCATAGGCTCAAAAAGGGAAGGAAAGGTTCCGCTCGCAGTGATGGCTTCGGGCAAATAGCCCTCGTCCAGGAGTATTCCTTCTCCGGACTCCACATCGGTCGCAATACACAAAAAAGGAATAGGCAGTTTACTAAAATCCTGAACGTCCTTTACGTGGTACAAGAGACGCACAAGCTCGTTGTAAATGTTTTGCCCTCCGGAAAATGCCTGGGGGAAGCTCACCTTAAAACCATCAAAAGGCAGGCCCAGAGCGTAGCGTTCGTCGTCGTCCTTTTCGTAAAAGGTTTTGGCTCCACGCGGCACCTTATCCTGGATGAGTTCAGTCAGGTCCAGGGCGTAAAAAATAGAATCCAACTGCTGGGCAGAATAACCCGAAGCGTAAAGCGCACCGACAATCGCCCCCATACTAGTTCCTCCAATATAATCGATCTCAATGCCCGCTTCTTCGATCACTTTTAAGGCGCCGATGTGTGCCAAACCTTTGGCCCCGCCTCCACTGAGGACAAGACCAACTTTGGGTCGGCTATCGTCTTGAGACCAGCCCGATAAACTTAAAATCAAAAAGCAGAACAAGAGGAAGTACCCGCGTGATGGGCGGCTTAGAAAGGCCTTAATTTTTTGAGGCGTGCAGGCCATCATATACTTTTTGGGCTTTGCTTTTTCCAACAATTTCGGCCAATTCTTCTAAACTCGCCGCTTTTACACGCTTAACCGATCGGAAGGTTTTCAGCAATTCTTCTGCCGTCACTTTGCCCACGCCATCAATCTGCTCCAAGGTGCTCCCAATAGTGGCCTTATTTCGCTTCTGCCGGTGGAAAGTGATTCCAAATCGGTGTGCTTCATTACGAAGTTGCTGAATTATTTTGAGGGTTTCAGACTTTTTGTCCAAATAAAGTGGAATGGAATCATTCGGAAAGTAAATCTCTTCCAGTCGTTTAGCAATTCCTATAATGGCAATTTTACCTCTTAAGCCCAGTATATCTAGGCTTTTAAGCGCAGAGGAGAGTTGTCCTTTTCCGCCGTCGATAACAATCAACTGAGGCAATTCCTCCCCTTCCTGGATCAATCGCCGGTAGCGCCGAAAAACAACCTCCTCCATAGAGGCAAAGTCATCCGGTCCCTCTACGGTTTTGATATTAAAATGGCGGTACTCCTTTTTGGAGGGCTTTCCGTTGCGGAAAACGACGCAGGCCGCAACCGGATTGGTTCCTTGGATGTTGGAGTTATCGAAACACTCGATATGAGTAGGTTCGACCGAAAGACGCAGGTCTTCTTTCATCTGACCCATCAAGCGCTTGACATGCCGGTCCGGATCGACGATCTTCATCTGCTTGAATTTTTCCATCCTGAAATGCTGGGCATTGCGCAGAGAAAGGTCCAGCAGTTTCTTTTTATCGCCCAGTTTGGGTAAGCTGATCTTGAGATCTTCCCCTACATCCACCGGATAAGGCAAATAGAGTTCTTTGGATTCCGATCCAAATCGCTGCCTCATTTCGACAATGGCCAAACGCAAGAGTTCAGACTCGTCTTCGTCCAATTGCTTTTTAATCTCCAGGGTATGAGACCGAACAATCAACCCATGGGCCAGCTGCAAAAAGTTGACATAGGCATGGGTAGCATCGGTCAAAATACTAAAGACGTCTACATTGCTGATTTTGGGATTCACCACCGTGGAACGGGCCTGGTAATTCTGCAGTATATCGACCCTTTCTTTGAGTCGCTGTGCCTGTTCGAACTCCAGCGCTTCTGCGGCCTTTTTCATCTGCTGTTTGAGAAACTGTATAGAAGATCCAAAGTTGCCCTTGATGATCTGCCGAATATCTTCAATCTGCCGGTCGTAATCCTCCTCGCTCTGCAGGCCTTCGCAAGGTCCTAGGCAGTTGCCCAGGTGGTATTCCAGACAGCGTTTGTACTTTCCTCGGGCAATCTTCTCTTCGGAGAGGTCATAGTTGCAGGTCCGCAAGGGATACACGCTTTTGATCAGATCCAATAGTGTTCGGACCGTTTTCATACTGGTATAGGGCCCGTAGTATTCTGAGCCGTCCTTGATTAATCGACGGGTAGGAAAAACCCGAGGGAAAGGCTCTTTTTTTAAACAGATCCAGGGATAGGTTTTGTCGTCCCTCAGCAAGACATTGTAGCGCGGTTGGTGTTCCTTGATCAGGTTGTTTTCGAGGAGCAAGGCATCGGACTCTGTGGTGACTACAATGTGTCGGATTTCGACAATTTTGGAGATCATCACCCGGGTTTTACCGGAATGTTGGTTCTTGGTGAAGTAAGAAGAGACCCTTTTTTTGAGGTTTTTGGCCTTACCAACGTAAAGCAGCTTGGACTCTTTATCGTAATACTGATAGACCCCCGGATCACTCGGAAGGGTTGAAATTTGTACATCTAAGGGGAGTCCCATGGGCTGGAATATGAGCTCTAATTTACTTCCTGTTGAGGAGATTTCATAACGTGCTGAAACTTAATGTTTTCTTAAGTCAGGGCGATTTGCTGTTAAATATTTAACAAAAAACATGCATTTAATCTGATAAATCGTGCATTTCATGGAGCGTTTAGCAACTTTTTTCTATATTTGAGCAAGACAGGGTTAAGAAAATGGAAAATTATTTAATCGTTTTAAGCTTTTATGTCGTGGCCATGGTCATCTTCAAGGTCTACACGGCGAGCACTCGAAAGTCTTAGCTTTTTTGTTCCTTTCAGCGGTCCTAAACCGCTCACTCCACCATGCTGAAATCTGAACTTCGCGAGATCTATCGTCAAAAGCGAGCTGCGCTTCATCCGCAGGAAATCGCTGAAAAAAGTATGTCCATCGCCAATCACGCACTCGCATTGGACGTATGGCAGCTGTCCTATTTTCATCTTTTCCTCAATCCGGAGGACTCTTCTGAAGTCGATACAACCCCTTTACTCACCTTGCTTCAAGGCCGTGATAAGCATGTGGTCGTTCCCAAAGTAGAACCCCCACGCAGCCTGTCTCATTACCTCTTAACCGACAATACCCGTCTTGTACCGAATCGCTGGGGCATCCCAGAGCCCATTGATGGAATCGAAGTTCCAGCAGATAAAATAGATGTGGTCTTTATTCCGCTTTTGGTCTATGATAAAGAAGGGAACCGCTTAGGATACGGTAAAGGCTTTTACGACGGCTTCTTACATACCTGCAGACCCGATTGTTTGCGTATCGGCCTCTCTTTTTTTAAAGCCGAAAAAACGTCTTGGGAAGTAGAAGAACACGATATTCCCCTCGACGGATGCCTTCATCCAGAAGGCTTGGATTCCTTTTCCGGGAAACTCTAGTCTTCTTCCTCCTCTTGTTTACTGGATTCTAGGCTAGCAAAAGCCTTCTTATTGAAAACCAACAAAAGGCCGACACCGAAGCTGATGGCCATATCGGCAATATTGAATACCGGCTCAAAAAAGCGTAGTGGTTCCCCTCCTTTAAAGGGCACCCATTCGGGCCAGGTGGTATCAATCATAGGAAAGTAAAGCATATCGACAACGCGCCCATAAAAAAGAGAACCATAGGGATCCTCCGCAAAGAGAGTCGCTACGTGATCTCTGGAGCTGTCATCGAAAATTAAACCGTAGAACAAGGAATCAATGATGTTTCCGAAGGCCCCGGCAAAAATCAAAGCCACCGAAATAATGAGGATTCGAGGAGCTTGTTTTTCGATAATGCCTTTGAGCCAATAGCCTATTCCCCCGATCGCTACCAGACGAAACAGGGTTAAAATGAGTTTTCCTGCCTTGTCAGAGATGGGGAGTATATCGCTGATCTTGGTTCCCCAAGCGGCCCCCTCATTTTCAATGAAGAAGATCTTAAACCACGAAAACACTTCGTAGGCCCCCTCTCTTCCATACAAGAAGTGGGTCTTCACATAGATCTTGGTGAACTGATCAATCAACAGCACTCCTAAGATGATCAATAAGGCGTGATTTCGTTTCATGGGGTGGTTTTGTAAGGCTTCTAAAATAGTACTATTCTTTTATATTCTGCAGGTAGATATTCCCCTCAACAGACTGCAGAGAATACCTACAATCTCCAGCCTCGTTCAAGCTTCCTATGACCTCACCAAACCGGCTTTCCGCTTGGCCCGTACCCCGATTATTCAAGAGCACGATATCGCCGTTTTGGGTCTTGACTCCAATCGTTCCCGAATCCATATCCAAGGAGCATTTTCCAGAAGAAAGTTGAATATCCAGTTCTCGGTAATCCCCTCGGGCCAGGACATCTGCTGAAGTCCCTAGGAGTTGCACCCGTTGGTTTGTCGGCAAGCCTACTTTGAGTGCAATGGCAATAACTTTATGGGCACTCAATTTATCATTGGGGTGCTTAAACAGGGGGTTAAAAGAGGTGCTTATTCTCAGGGTACTCCCATTTTGCTCAATGGGAATAAGCAGTTGATCTTGGTATTCTCCATCCATGACCGCCTCTACGGTCAGCACGGGATCATCCGAGGTGTATACCTCTACTTTAAAACACTGTTCGGCAAGAATCTGAATGAAGTACTCCTCTTCGGAGTTAATGGATTTTTGAACAGTGGTTTGGGCCCAAAGAGACCCGGTGCAGCTGAGCAGAAAAATCCACAGCCACCGCACGGGATCTATTTTTGCATGTTCTTGGCCTCAATGCTCAAGGTTGCATGAGGAACCAGCTTAAGACGCTCTTTATTAATAAGCTTCCCCGTTACACGGCAAATACCGTAGGTTTTATTTTCGATACGCATCAAGGCGTTCTTCAAATCGCGGATAAATTTTTCTTGACGAATAGCCAATTGGGTGTTCGCCTCTTTGCTCATGGTTTCGGATCCTTCCTCAAAAGCTTTAAAGGTGGGGGAAGTATCGTCGGTGCCGTTGTTGCCGTCGTTCATGTATGAACTCTTCAGCAATTCCAAGTGTTTCTGAGCTTTTTCAATCTTGGTTTCTATAAGACCTCTGAATTCTTCAAGGTCCTTATCAGAGTAGCGTACTTTCATTTCTTCAGCCATAACTCAGCGTTTTACGATCAACAATTTTGTTTGGATTTCATCAAATTCAACTGGAGTTCCTTCTTCCAATTGATCTTCAAAATCTAGTTCTTCGGTTAAGGTTTCTGACTTCACGTATTGGACGTTGCGCATCAACGCCTCTTCAATTTTTCCATCTCTCTGGATCTTGAGATCAATGCGGTCGGTCACTTCGAAACCGGCATCCTTTCTCAAGTTTTGAATCCGGCTCACCATTTCACGGGCGATGCCTTCTTCTTTTAACTGCTGGTTGATTTGGATATCCAGGGCGACGGTAATCGGTCCTGCCGAAGCAACCAGCCATCCTTCGATATCTTGAGAGCTGATGTCCACATCAGTCAACTGTAAAATAATCGTTTTATTTTCCAGAGCGAGTGAAATTTCGCCCTCTTGTTCGATTTTGCGGATATCCTCCTGTTGTAAACCAGCAACCGCCTGGGCGATCGCTTTCATATCCTTACCAAATTTCGGGCCAAGGGTTTTGAAATTTGGTTTGATTTGCTTGACCAAAATACCAGAGGCATCGTCGATTAAATCGAGCTCCTTTACGTTGACTTCAGAAAGCACCAACTCGCGAACTGCTTCCAATTCCTGGCGTTGAGCATCGCTCAATACCGGAATCATCATTTTTTGCAAAGGCTGTCGCACTTTGATCTTTTCTTTTTGACGAATCGACAGCGCCAGAGAAACGACCTTTTGCGCCATCTGCATCTTGTGTTCCAGTTTTTCGTTTACCGCAGCCGTATCGGATACCGGAAAATCAGAGTGATGAACACTCTTTCCGCTTTCTCCTCCAATGCCCTCTTGTAAATCCTGGTATAAGCGGTCCATGATAAAAGGAGCTACAGGGGCTGCAAGTTGAGCAACGGTCTCTAAACAAGAAAACAGGGTTTGGTAAGCGGCGATTTTATCTTGTCCGTAATCCCCCTTCCAGAAACGGCGACGACTCAAGCGCACATACCAGTTGCTCAAGTTCTCTTGCACAAAGTAAGAGATGGCACGGGTGGCACGGGTCGCATCGAAGTCGTTGAAGGCCTCATCGACACGTTGAACCAAGCTGTTCAGTTCCGAGAGAATCCAGCGGTCCAGTTCGCTTCTTTTTTCCAGTGGAATGGCAGCTTCTTTACTTGAGAAGCCATCAATATTGGCGTACAGCGCAAAAAACGAATAGGTATTGTAGAGGGTGCCAAAGAACTTCTTGCGGACCTCATCTATCCCATCGACATCCAGCTTGAGGTTGTCCCAAGGGTTGGCATTCGAAATCATGTACCAGCGAGTGGCATCCGGCCCGTATTTATCGAGGGTCTCGAATGGATCCAAAGCGTTGCCCAGTCTCTTGGACATCTTTTTTCCTTCCTTGTCCAGAACGAGTCCATTGGAAACCACGTTTTTATAGGCCACTGAATCAAAGACCAACGTACCGATGGCGTGCAGGGTATAGAACCATCCACGGGTCTGATCCACCCCTTCTGCGATAAAATCTGCCGGATAGGTAGAACCTTGGTCGATGAATTCTTTGTTCTCGAACGGATAGTGCCATTGAGCGTAAGGCATGGAACCACTGTCAAACCAAACATCAATCAGATCACTCTCTCTGTGCATGGGTTGCCCCGTGGACGATTTCAAGGTGATCTTATCGACGATATTCTTGTGCAAATCAACTTGGGCGTAGTTCTCTTCGCTCATGTCGCCTGGGACGAAGTCAGCCAAAGGATTTTGCTCCATCAAGCCGGCGTCTACCGCCTCTTGTGCGGCTGCCTTTAATTCTTCTACCGAACCGATGATGCGGCTTTCTGATCCGTCTTCTGTTCTCCAGATGGGTAAAGGAATTCCCCAGTAGCGGGAACGAGAAAGGTTCCAATCGTTAGCGTTTTGCAGCCAGTTTCCAAATCGTCCTTCCCCCGTTGAAGCGGGTTTCCAGTTGATTTCTTGGTTCAGTTCATACATGCGATCCCGAACATCGGTAACACGGATAAACCAGGAATCCAAGGGGTAATACAGGATGGGTTTGTCGGTACGCCAGCAGTTTGGATAACTGTGGACATACTTTTCGACCTTAAACGCCCTGTTGCGCTCCTTGAGTTGGATGGCGATTTCGACATCCACCGAACGCTCCGGTGCTTCTCCATCGGCATAGTACTCGTTCTTGACGTACTTGCCGCCGAGTTCTTTGAGCTCCGGACGAAACTTTCCTTGCAAGTCGACAAGCGGAACTGGGTTTTCTTGTTCGTCCAGGACCAACATCGGCGGAACTGGAGGTTCAGCCTGCTTGGCCACCAAGGCATCATCTGCACCAAAAGTGGGCGCCGTATGCACGATCCCGGTACCGTCTTCGGTGGTCACAAAATCTCCTGCAATGACTCGGTAAGCGTCTTTGGCGGCTTCAAAGGGTTGGGTATAGGGCATCAATTGCTCGTAGCGGCTTTCGACCAGCTCCGATCCCTTGTACTCCCCAACGATTTGAAAGGGTATCTTCTTATCGCCCTGCTTGTAGGACTGTAGTTCTTCTGTTGTTTCGGCTTCGGTGTATTTGCCCGCAAATTGTTTCCCTACAAGGGCTTTGGCCAAAATAACGACCATGGGGTCGTGGGTGTATTGGTTGTAGGTGCGAACAGCGACATAATCAATCTTGGGCCCTACCGTTAGAGCGGTGTTGGACGGCAAGGTCCAGGGGGTCGTCGTCCAAGCCAGGAAGAAAACCTCTCCTTCAAGTTGCTGCAGCGCCTCTGGCAAGGTTTCCGGCAACGCCTTGAACTGTGCCGTTACCGTAGTGTCACTCACATCCTGGTAGGTTCCTGGCATATTCAGCTCATGCGAACTCAAGCCCGTACCGGCCTTGGGAGAATACGGTTGTATGGTGTAGCCTTTGTACAAAAGGCCCTTATCGTAAATCTGCTTCAGCAACCACCAGACCGACTCCATGTACTTGGGGGTGTAGGTGATGTAAGGGTCATCCATATCGACCCAATACCCCATTTTTTCGGTCAGGTCTTTCCAGATGTCTGTGTAGCGCATGACCGCTTTTCGACAGGCTTCGTTGTACTCTTCAATGCTGATGCTCTTGCCGATATCTTCTTTGGTGATGCCGAGTTCTTTTTCTACTCCGAGTTCTACAGGGAGTCCATGGGTGTCCCAACCGGCTTTGCGATTGACCTGGAAACCTTTCATGGTTTTGTAGCGCGGATAAATATCCTTGATGGTACGCGAAATCACGTGGTGAATTCCGGGCAGACCATTGGCCGAAGGAGGCCCTTCGTAAAACACAAATGAAGGTCCGCCTTCTCGTAGCGCGATACTGTCTTTAAAAACCGACTCTGATTTCCAATAGTCCAAGACTTCCTTGGCCCGCGCCGAAAGGTCTAACTGCTTGTATTCCCTGAATTTCGTACTCACCTGTTATTCAAAATAAAGAAGGGCAAAATTATAAATTTTGACTCGAATGACTAACTTGTATCGAAACACAGTTTCATATTCCTTTAATTATGAAAACAAAAATGATTTTAGCGGCCTTAATACTGGCCTTGTGCCTGCCCTTGACCTCTTGTGATGAAGTCAAAGAAAAGTCCAAAGAAGCGGGTGAATCCGTGAAGGAAGCAGGCGAAAACCTAAAAGAGGCCGGAGAGAGTCTGAAAGAGGCAGGTGAAGCCGCAGTCGATCAGGCCAAAGAGAGTGGGGAAGCAGCCATTGACAGCCTAAAAGCAAAAGGAGATAAGGCCCTAGACAGTCTTAATGCGGCCAAAGAACGCAGCTTGAAAAAGGCCGAAACCCTGAAAAAGGATGTCAAAAATGCCGCTGACAAAACAGCGAAAAACGCGAAGAAAACGGTAGAGGAAGTCAAAGAAGAATTCACAGACGACAACCGTTAAAGAGTATAAACACTTGGAAGAACCGGTCCCTGGAGGCCGGTTTTTTTATTTAGAAACGATAGGAAGCACCCACAACCAGGTTAAAACCTGGACCGGCAATCCCGGAAGAATAAGGACGGTAACGCTGGTTGGTGATATTCTCAGCAGCGACACTCAAAGTCAATCCTGAACGGAACTGGTATTGGTTTCGCCAATTCAAGGTGTACCAAGAGGGTGAATACGGATTACCTTGATCATCCAAGGCGTAGAGGAAGGATTTGCTTCGCTCCGAAAGCGCCAAGTTCTCATTCGTAATTTCTCCGTTATAGACCGCGTAAAAATCACTTTTGAATCGCTCGTTGTTCCAGATCAGGTGGAGATCCCCAAAAAGCGGGGCTGCGTGGCGAGAAGCAGATTCCATCCCGTCATCATCCTCCTCCGTCCCTCGGGTGTAGGTCAAATTGGAACGCCATTGCCAATGCTTTGCCCAATTGCCTTCCAAACCAAATTCAAAACCATAGACAAAGGCCTTGGCTGCATTTTGTATGGCCTGTACCCGACTGAGTTCTCCCTGAAAAGGAATTTCGGCCTGTCCGTTGAAGGTGAAATCACGGCGAACGAGGGCATCGACCAGGTAGGTATAAAAGCCTGAGGCACTCAACACCCAGCGGTCTTTGATGTTCTTGCGCACGCCAAAATCGAGGTTATAGGCGTATTCCGATTCCAAATCGGGATTGGGTACCACTACCGCACCCGGCTCGGAGTCAAATATCTTCCCAATATCGTCCACATTGGGGGCTCTAAATCCGGTTGAGCCATTCAATGTCAATTGCCAATCGGCACGAGGCAACCAACTCAGGCCTAAACTTGCCGTAAAGGCCCCGCTGTTTACATGAGCTTCTTCAAAAGGGAAGTCAAAAAACCGGTCGTCAAAAGGGGCTTTAAGCAATACATGGCTGTAGCGCATGCCTCCAAGAACAGTCAGATTGGGCTTCCACTTGAATTCCATATTCATATAACCCGCAAGGGACTGCCACTGTGATCCATCCGGATATCGAGAAGGAGAAGCGCTTAGTTCGTCAGTGTCTATATTGCGCTGAGTCCCTTCGGAAGCGACGCCATTCCACACATAGCCTAAGCCGTAATACAGTCTTAGTTTTTCCCAGCGCTTGTGCTCTAAATCCAAGTTCAAAGAGAGGGCGTCGACTTTTTCGCGGGTTTCAAAAAGTTGGGTCTCTCCAAAATCGCGGTTGTTGCGACTCTCTACAAATTGCTGGTAAGCGGCCGTAAATTTTAATCCCCGGTAAAAGGCGTTCTTCGCCTTGTGGGTTAGAGTGGTGTGTGTCATCAACCACTGTTGGGGTCCGTAAAACCACTCTGCCGATCGCAGGCCTTCATCCTGAGGACGAATCAAGCGGTCGTACCGAGGAAAATCCGTCGTGGTTGAATACCGAATTCCCCATTCATAATTCCACGACGCGTTGGGTTTATAGAAGACTTTTTGAAGAAGGTTATACTGGGTATAGGCCGTTGGAGACTGTAAGCGATTGTCTTGGTTAGGAACAAGGACATCCTCCCCGCCTATACGCTCTACTCGAAAAGGGCGCAGGTATTCCTGAGGACCGTGTCTCCCCATCCGTAAATCTCCGAAAGAGTTGAGGCTAAAGCTCGTCAAGCTCGCCCAGTGTTGGTGCCCTAAATTCAGTTCGACATGGGCCGTTTGCTCCTCACTTGCCGAAGAAAAACGGTAGTCCACCTGACCTGAAACCGTAAGGCTATCGGTATAAGAAAGCCGCGGATTCTTGGTGAAAAAGTTCATCACCCCTCCAATGGCGTCACTGCCGTAAATCACCGAACCAGGGCCGAAAACCACTTCAGTGTTTCTTAGGGTAAAGGGATCAATAGAGATCACGTTTTGCAGATTGCCTCCCCTGAAGATGGCATTGTTCATACGCACCCCGTCTACGGTAATGAGCAAGCGGTTGGTGGCAAAACCCCGTATCATCGGGCTCCCGCCTCCCAGTTGGCTTTTCTGCACAAATACCTTACCGCTTTGTGCTAAAGCGTCTGCAGCGGTCTGGGGTTGGTTAAAGGCGATTCCCTGGGCCGTTATGGTGGCTAGTTTTTGAGGTACGTCTTTGCGCTGTTGTTCCCAGCGAGAAACCGACATCACCACCTCTTCCAGCTCTTCGGGTTTTCGCTCCATATAGATGCGCCGCCCTCTTTTAACCACTCGGACAACAGTCGTAATCACTTGTTGGTAGCGTGGGTGATCGAAGGTGATTTTTTCGCGTCGTTCAAAAATATCGAGATAAGCAACCCCTGATTCGTCCGTCAAGGTCGAACGGCTCCTATCGCTGTTGTATACAGCGACATTGGAAAGGGGGCTACCGGTGTCCTGGTCCTTCACAATGACCTGCTGCGCATTCAATGAGAGCGTGAGCAGTAAAAAAAGGATAATATGGTAAGGTCTGGACATTCTATTACAAGCTTCCCCTGGCATTAATCAAAAACGGCCTGCAAAACCTCTAAAGACCGGGGTTTTTGAAAGCCGTGCAAATGTAATTCAAAATAGAGTAGTAGGCATTTCAGTAATTCCGTACGCTCCACTTTGTTAATCTTCCACTTAGAAAGTGCATCAAAATGTATGCCTAAAAGCACGGCAAACTGAGAAGATATAGGAGGTTCTGCAATAGGGTTCAGACCCGGGCGGTCTAGGAATCGCCCCTCCAATAAATCAAAATAGGGCAATACTTCTTCTCCTACTTCGGGCATAATACCCAGATAACGACCGAGTTCCTTGATAAAGTAGAGGTGAAAAACCCGCAGTTCTCGGGTTGTTTCCAACTGGTTTATCGCTCCCTCCAGAAAGGCAAATAGCTCCTGATCTTCCTGATCTTCGACAACACTCTGCCCCACCACTTCCGCTAAAAACAGCACCAAACTGCTTCGAACAATATCCTGGTGTAAGGCAGGTTTTTGTTGGCTTAGTCGGACCTCTCTCAAGTGTTCCAGGGTGCCTTTATTCTTGTGAGTGGCCTCGATTTCCAGCAAGTTAAAGGGCAAGAAGTAAGCAGGCTTGATGCGCCCCCTTTTAGAGGCTCTCACCCCCTTGAGCATATAACTCTTCAGGCCATCCGATTCGGTGAACAAACGAACAATTAAGCTCGATTCTCCGTACTTGACCTGAGAGAGTACTATTGCCTTAGTCTTGACCTGCACAATTCAAATGTAAAAGGACTAAACGAAAAGAGCGGCCCAAGGACCGCTCTTCTTTGTTCTATTAAAAAGGAATTAAATCACCCCTTGTGCCAACATGGCGTCCGCCACCTTGACAAATCCGGCAATATTCGCTCCCTTGACGTAGTTACAGAAACCATCTTCTTCCTTCCCGTACTTAATACAAGAATCGTGGATGTCCGTCATGATGGTCTTTAATCGCTCGTCTACTTCTTCTCTGGTCCAGCTAATACGCAAAGAGTTCTGCGACATTTCGAGACCTGAAGTCGCCACCCCTCCTGCATTCGATGCTTTACCGGGAGCAAAAAGAATTTTGGACTCGTGGAAAATGTGAATGGCTTCCGGAGTCGAAGGCATGTTCGCTCCCTCAGCAACGGCTATACAGCCATTCTGAACCAAGGCTTGAGCGTGCTCTCCGTCCAATTCGTTTTGGGTGGCACATGGCAAGGCCACGTCACAAGCAACTCCCCAAGGTTTTTGACCTGCGTTGTAAGAAGCTGAAGGGTACTTTTCAGCATATTCAGAAATACGACCTCTGCGGTTGTTCTTGAGGTCCATTACAAAGGCAAGCTTTTCGTTGTCGATTCCGTCTGGGTCGTAAACATACCCTCCTGAATCGGACAAGGTCAAGACCTTACCTCCTAGCTGCAATACTTTTTCAGCCGCAAACTGAGCGACGTTACCGGAACCAGAAATCACAACGTTCTTTCCAGAAAAATCTGTTCCAGTTCGGTTGAGCATGCTCTGAGCAAAATAAACCGTCCCGTAACCAGTCGCTTCGGGACGAATCTCAGATCCACCCCAAGACAAGCCTTTTCCGGTTAAAACACCTGTAAACTCATTACGCATCTTGCGGTACATTCCAAAAAGGAACCCAATTTCACGCGCTCCAACACCGATATCACCGGCAGGAACATCCGTATTGGGCCCGATGTGCCGGCACAACTCGCTCATGAAGGCGTGGCAAAAGCGCATCACCTCATCGTCTGATTTTCCTTTGGGGTCGAAGTCAGAACCTCCTTTACCACCTCCCATAGGAAGAGTAGTCAAGCTGTTCTTAAAGACTTGTTCAAAGGCTAAAAACTTCAAGACACTCGCGTTTACCGTCGGGTGAAAACGCAATCCTCCTTTATAAGGTCCGATCGCTGAGTTCATCTGAATACGGTAACCACGGTTCACATGGATCTCGCCTTGGTCATCTACCCACGGCACCCGGAAAGAAATCAATCGCTCCGGCTCCACCATGCGCAGGAGGATGTTTTTACCGTTGTAAATTTCGTTCTGGGCAATGTACGGGATTACCGTCTCTGCTACCTCTTGAACGGCTTGAATGAATTCTGGCTCATGACCGTTACGGGTCTTCACCTCCTCCATAAAAGCATTTATCTTATTCTCCATAAATGGGTCCATACAGGGCTTGATTTTGTAGAATTAGTAATTCAGGGGCAAAAATATGCTATTTGCATATTTGAAACGCGAAAAAAATTGAAATTCCAAAAAATTAAACAAATGCTTAAGAAAGGGCCTGTTTTAGGTCCTCGATGAGGTCCTCTGCATCTTCGATTCCGACACTCAAACGGATAAGGGAATCAAGCAAGCCGGATTTCTCTCTTTCTTCTTTTGGAATACTGGCGTGGGTCATGCTTGCTGGGTGTCCGGCAAGGCTTTCTACCCCTCCTAAAGACTCCGCCAGGGTGAAAACCTGAAGTTTCTCCACTATTTGAATGGCTTTGTCGTAATCACTGCCTTTGGGAATAAAAGAAATCATCCCTCCATAGGCATCCATCTGCTCTGTGGCCACGGCGTGGCTGGGGTGCTCTTCAAAACCTGGCCAGTACACCTTTTCGATGGCGGGGTGATCGGCGAGAAAACGCGCCACCTTCTCCCCGTTTTCGCAATGACGTTGCATCCGCACATGAAGGGTTTTAATCCCTCTCAGGGTTAAGAAGCTGTCCATGGGACCACAGACGGCCCCACTGGCATTTTGAATAAAGTACAAACGATCGGCCAGCTCTTTGTCCTTGACAGCCAAGGCCCCCACAACCACATCGCTGTGTCCCCCGAGGTATTTGGTGGCCGAGTGCATCACGATATCGGCTCCCAATTCCAAAGGGCGTTGTAAATAAGGCGTGGCAAAAGTGTTGTCCACTGCCAACAGAATGTCTTTACCCTCAGTCAACTCGGCCATTTTCTTGATATCAATGACCTGCATCATGGGGTTGGTAGGTGTTTCTACCCAAAGTAGACGGGTATTCTCGTTGATTTTTTCTTTGACCGCATCGAGTTGGCGCATGTCGACAAAATGAAAGACGATTCCCATCTTTTCAAAGACCTGACGAAAAAGTCGGTAACTGCCTCCATAAAGATCGTTTGTAGAAATGACCTCGTCTCCTGGCTGAAGTAACTTGACGACCGCATCAATGGCTCCGAGTCCACTACTAAAGGCCATTCCATACTCTCCGGATTCAATGCTCGCCAGGGATTTCTCCAACGCTGCTCGGGTGGGATTTCCCGAACGGGAATATTCATAGCCCTGGTGGCCACCTGGGGTGGTCTGGGCGTAAGTCGAGGTTTGGTATATGGGTGGCATGACGGCCCCGTAGGCTTTGTCGGGTTCCTGTCCTCCGTGAATGGTTCGGCTTCCAAAGCGCAGTTTTTTGCTGTCCATGGGTTTGAGTTGTTGTGATTTGCTCGGGCAAAGTTACGGCTTTCCTCTGCGTCGAAGATCGCTTTAAGATGCCACTTAAAAAGCTATTTTTGGATTAAAATCAATTTTATGCGTCACCCACTTGGTCTCTTGCTCTTGGTATTCCTAACGATGATCTCCTGTGCAGAAGAAACGGAACTACAATTCGAAAGTCAGAGTCTCAACGGCGAAATTTGCCCGGACTGCCCAAAGGTCGTGGTCGAAATACCCCAGGTGATCGGTCAGAGCAAAAGGGCCGTGAACATCAACAATGTGCTCAAAGAAGAGGTCATCGCTGTATTGAACTTTGACAGCGACAAGGAAGTAGCCACCTTAGAAGAGGCTATGGCGTCCTTCAAAGAACAGAACCAAAGCCTCAACCGGCAGTTTAAAGACGAAAAAGGCAAGTGGGAAGCCGACATCAAAGGAGAAGTCCGCTATCAGAATGACGAACTCCTCTGTGTTCGGATGAACTGCTATACCGATACGGG
>CAZLGZ010000005.1:11342-13103 GCA_964558965.1 uncultured Flavobacteriaceae bacterium | reverse complement strand
GAGATCAAACTTCCTTACAAAGAGTTAAAAAGCGTCCTCAACCCGGAGTATTTTCTACTTTTGTAATCCAAACGCTATCCATATGAAATTTGCAGTTCTATTTGCTGCTGTTCTTTTCATTTCCTGCCAGGGAAAAACAGAACAAAAACAAGAGGTCGTTTCTGAAGAAAGCCCCTCCAAAATAGTCCAGAACGACTCTCTTATTGGAATTCAACCGGCTCTGGAGAAGGTCTATGCCGCTTCTCAACTCAGTCAAATGAATCTTAACGACTCCATCGTTGTGGTTCGCGGAACGGTTACGGAGGTGTGCAAGATGAAAGGCTGTTGGATGAATCTCGATCAGGGGAACGGAAACACTATGCGCGTAACCTTTAAAGATTACGCCCTGTTTATGCCCAAGGATTTACCTGGTCAAGAGGTGATCATTCGAGGGGTCGCTTCAAAGCAAACCCTTTCTGTGGAGACTTTAAAGCATTACGCTGAGGATGCAGGGGAATCTGCGGAAGAGGTGGCGAAGATCACAGAGCCCGAAACCGTGCTTTCCTTTGAAGCCGATGGCGTGCTTATTCTTTCTCCTTCCTCTATTCAGTAGGAACTAGTTTTTGCAGGGCCAGCAAAGAGCCCAAGTGCAAGCCTTCATGAAACAGATTAAACTGAATGGCATCTTCTACGCTGTTCAATTCAACCTTGGCGGAGGTCATGTACGTCTTGAAAGAGGTAAACAAGCCCGCTTTGTAATCGGCCTCTGTTTGGTCCAAGGTGCTAAAAAGCAATTCCTTTAACTCCTCTATTTCGTCCGGCGTAGGGGCCTGTTGTGGCGCCGTCCCTTTCTGGTATTTCTCAACCCAATGTTCGGCAATGTGCAGCGGCTGACCACTGAGACCGTACACCAGCTTTTGCTGAGTAACAACCACGTGAGCGATGTTCCAGAAAAGTGAGTTATTAAAACCTGCT
This sequence comes from uncultured Flavobacteriaceae bacterium, assembly GCA_964558965.1. GTDB lineage: Bacteria > Bacteroidota > Bacteroidia > Flavobacteriales > Flavobacteriaceae > Aureicoccus. The sequence continues at coordinate 12,149 of CAZLGZ010000005.1, read as the reverse complement.
GGAATATGGGCGAGTTGCTCCGGACTGAACATTTTCAAAAAGGAGTAAAAAATCTTGTGGTTCTGACGGGTTGTGTAAAAAGGAAAATCCACGGATGAGAGCTAAAGCGGTTATCTTTGTATCAAAGTTCGAATGTGAAGAAACTATATTATCTGGAGACCTGCAAAACCTGTCAAAAAATAATCGCGGCCCTGCAGCCGCTAGACGGTGTAGAAATGCGGGAAATCAAATCTCAGGGCCTTAGTGAAGAGGAACTTGAGGAACTCTATCAACGCGCGGGAAGCTACGAAGCCCTGTTCAGCCGTCGTGCGATGTTGTTTCGTCAAAGAGGGTTGAACAACCAGGAGTTAGGCGAGCAAGACTACAAGAATCTCATCCTGGAGCACTACACTTTTTTAAAGCGTCCTGTACTACTGGCAAACGACCAAGTATTCATTGGTAACGCAAAGAAAACAGTAGAAGCTGCTCAGCAGGCCCTTCAGTAATGAGCAAGCGGAACCTAGCGCTATTGGCAGCCCTGGCTGCAACCACTATCTACGGGATCAATCACACCTTAGCGAAGGGGGTCATGCCCACCTATGTGCAGCCTTTCGGATTTATCTTGGTCCGAGTGCTCGGTGCGAGTCTGCTTTTTTGGTTGATTTCCTTTCGAGGACCCAAAGAGCGTATCGAAAAAAAGGATTGGCCTCGTTTGGTGCTTTGTTCTTTGTTGGGCATGGTGATCAATATGCTCGCCTTTTTTAAAGGCCTGCAACTTTCGACGCCCATCAACAGCGCTGTTCTGGTAACGATCAGTCCCATCATTGT
>CAZLGZ010000005.1:0-11242 GCA_964558965.1 uncultured Flavobacteriaceae bacterium | reverse complement strand
ACCATGATGAAATGGCTCTTCACCATAGCCATATTCATCAACCTGCCCATTACCTACGGAGAATTCAGTCAAATCGAGTGGTCTACCATGCCTCTATGGGCTTATGGGGTCATCGCTTTCGTCGTGATTTGCACCACCTTTATGACCTACCTCTTCAATGTTTTTGCCATGACCCAATTAAAGGCTTCGACGGTGGGCGCCTTTATTTACCTGCAGCCGGTCATTGGGATCATTTTCGCCCTCTTCACCGGAAAAGATGCCCTGAACGCTGTTAAACTCGGGGCAGCAGTCCTCGTTTTATTGGGGGTTTATTTGGCGAGCCGACCCACGCCCTCACGCTGGAAAAAAGCGGGTTAGAGATGTTCAGGACGTCGACCGTGGGCTCTGGTGTCTTCGGGTTTTAACCATCGGAAGTTCTCCGCCCTTTCCATGCCCTTGAATTGATTGAGGAATTCCTCTGGCAGCGGACTGAGCTTTCGGCTTTTGAGGTCAATCCAGGCGCCCATCATTTCGCATCGGGCGATATTCTTTCCGTCCGGATCAAAAAATTTGTGCAGAAACTCAAAGAAGGTGCCATCTTCACTCATTCCAGCCAGTTCCAAGGAAACCCGAACCGGTACACCGGGCAACACCTCTTTGAAGTAATACAAATGCTCGTAAAAGACCACCGGCCCAAGGGTATTCTTTCCTAAGGTTTCGTACGAAAATCCCGCCTGGGTTAAGAAGGCCATTCGGGTGTGACTCATAAAGTTTACATAAGCCGAATTGGCCAAATGTCCGTTGGCGTCTAGATCGCTCCAGCGCACCTCAAAATCTTTTATAAACATGGGATCTTTTGTTATGCGTGCATAATAATTCGGCAAAAATAAGCTAGATTTGGAGTAAACCCGAAAGACATGAGCCAAAAAGCTGCTTTTATCGATTCCCTCTCTATGCCGGTTGTTGCCGCGCCAATGTTTTTAATCTCTGGACCGCAACTGGTTATCGAGTGCTGCAAAAATGGTATTGTCGGTACTTTTCCAGCGCTGAACCAGCGCAGCAGCGAAGGGTTTGAAGAGTGGCTTATCGAAATCAAAACGGCTTTAAAAGCTTTTGAAGAGGAAACGGGTAAAAAAGCGGCGCCTTTCGGAGTGAACCTGATCGTTCATCCGACCAATCCTCGTTTGGAAGCTGATCTTATGCTTTGTGTAAAGCACCAGGTTCCTTTGATTATCACCTCCCTGGGTGCTGTGCGCCAGGTGGTGGATGCTGTTCACAGCTACGGGGGACTGGTCTTCCACGATGTGGTTAAAAAGAGACACGCCCAAAAAGCAGCCGAAGCCGGAGTTGATGGCTTAATCCTGGTCGCGGCAGGAGCAGGAGGACATGCCGGAACCATCAACCCCATGACACTGGTGGCCGAAATCAAGTCTTTCTTTGACAAAACCATTTTACTTTCGGGCTGCATCAGTACAGGTCGAGACGTGGCCAGTGCTTTGCAAATGGGGGCTGATTTAGCCTATATGGGAACCCGCTTTATCAATACACCCGAAAGCAAGGCGCCCGAAGCCTATCGCGAAATGATTATCGAGGCCGGAGCCAGTGATATTCGCTATACCGCTGCTATTTCGGGAGTCCATGCAAACTTTCTAGCGGCGAGCCTTCAGGCTGCTGGTATTTCTGAAGAAGACCTGGCCAAGTCCCACAAAGTCGATTTTGGTAAGGAACTCGATACGGAGGCCAAAGCCTGGAAAACGATCTGGTCTGCTGGACAAGGGGTCGCCTTAATCGACAATGTTTTATCCGTAGCTGATTTAACGGCTGAACTGAAAAAGGAATTCAAAGAGGCCATTGAGGAGCAGTACGCTCGCCTTCAGATCTTTCCTAAGGACTAAACCTTTCTTTTGGGGTAAAAGCCCCTATTCTTTAGTGCGTTTTGCTATCTTGACCTTCTCATTCCAAAGCGCAATCCATGAAAAAATATGGACTTCTATTGGTCTTGGCCGTACTCTTTGCTTCCTGTGATCAAAAAAAAGAACAGAAAAAGGATTCTTTTGAACGCACACGGGTAGATCAGGAAGCTACAGCCGAAAAAGAGCCCGTGGTTGTTCCCGTTGACCTGGACAACAAGGGTATCGGGCCCATTCAATCCTATAAATTCACTGAAGAGATCAACTTTGAAATGGCCACTGCAGGCGAAGGTCTTTACAACGCCAAATGCGCCCAGTGCCACATGGCAGAGACCATCATGATTGGCCCTCCAATGGCCGGAATTTACGAAAGAAGAAGTCCGGAATGGGTGTTGAATATGATTCTGAATCCGATCGAAATGGTGAAAGAAGATCCCATAGCCATTGCCCTGTATGAACAGTACGAAAAAAGGCTGATGACCAATTCTGGTTTGTCTGAGGACGAGGCGAAAGAAGTGGCGGAATACCTGCGTACGCTTTAGGTCTTGTCCAAAAAAAGAACCGCCCTGCTCTTTAAAGAACAAGGCGATTCCTAACTAAATAACCAACCAAAATTTTAAGAGGCAGTTTCCTGCCTTATATAGACCTCCTTATCTTGCGAGCCAGAGGTGTTTTTTCAATACTTCTAATTGTAAACGCAAAAGTTTGGTAATTCTTGTGTGATGTCAGAAAACCCGACAAATAATTTATCGATTGCCGTTCTGGGAGGAGGAAGCTGGGCGACGGCCTTGGTTAAAATGTTCCTCGAAAATACCGAAGATGTACACTGGTATATGCGAAGTCAGGAGTCCATTGACTACCTGCTCGAACACGGCCATAACCCAAAATACCTGAGCGGAGTTCAATTTGATGTCAATCGCCTGGACCTTACCGCAGACATCAACCGAGCGGTAGGGCAAGCCGATATCGTAGTCATGGCGATTCCTTCTGCTTTTTTACAAAAGGAACTGGATCAACTCACCTCCTCTATGGAAGACAAATGGGTGTTCTCGGCCATAAAAGGAATTGTGCCCCAAAGCGGACTCATTGTCGGGGAGCACCTGCACAAAGAGTACGGTCTGCCTCTGGATCAAATCGGAGTGATCACAGGACCTTGCCATGCCGAAGAAGTCGCTCTTGAACGGCTTTCTTTTTTGACCATCGCTTGTACCGATCAAGAAAAGGCGGCCTACCTCGCGGATCAAATCAGCAGTCACTACCTTAAAACCAAGCTCAGTGATGATATTGTCGGCACCGAATACGCAGCGATGCTGAAGAACATCTACGCCATTGCAGCGGGTATGGGCCATGGTCTGGGGTATGGAGACAATTACCAAAGTGTGTTGATGAGTAACGCTATTCGAGAGATGAAGCGCTTTATCGCCTTGGTCCACAAAATGAAGAGAAACATCAATCACACGGCCTACCTCGGGGATTTATTGGTGACTGGGTATTCGGTCTTTAGCCGCAACCGCATGTTTGGGAATATGATCGGTAAAGGCTATACGGTCAAGAGTGCGATGATGGAGATGAACATGGTAGCCGAAGGATACTACGCCGTCGAAAGCGCCTTTCAACTCATAAAGAACAAAGGAAAAGAGCCCAAAAAGGCCTTCCCTATTATCTCGAGTGTCTACCAAGTGCTATACGATCACAAAAACCCGAAAAAGGTATTCAAAAAACTCAGTGACGTTCTGGACTAAAGGCAGAATGATCCTCGATTTCTTCAAGTAATTCTGAACGATACGATTCGCTTTGCTCAGGACTGTACCCTAGCTCTGTTTCTAAATACTTAATCGCAGCCTCCAAGTGCTTGCGCACCGACTCAATGTCAAAATAAAGTCTCCCGGTTCGGCGAATAAAGAAGTCCGCCGGGGTATGGACCATTTCGTGATCCAAACAAAAACTGAGCTCTGCCAGCAATAGACGTTCTTCGGAATCCGGCTCTGAACGCTCCCCAAAGCGTTTCCAAATTTCTTCACTCTGAGCGCCATAAGTGGTCACCAAATACCAGGCCTGATAGGCTTCAAGACCCAATTCCGTCATCTTCTTCTCCCACTGCTCAATGTACTTTTGAACCTTGGCGAAATTTTTAAAATTGTTGCCACACAAGGGAATTTCGTCTGTTATACAGGACTTGGATTTCTTGTTGTAATCCTCTTCCCTTGCCTTGACTACTCGGTTAACCACGCGTTCGGCCATTTTGCGGTATCCGGTGAGTTTTCCACCTGCGATGCTGATCAGACCTGAGTCCGATACAAATATTTCGTCCTTCCTGGAGAGCTCACTGGCCGACTTACCTTCTTCGTGAATCAAGGGTCTTAATCCGGCCCAGGACGAAATCACATCTTCCATTTTAAGCTGAATGCTGGGGAACATATTATTCACCGCAGCGATCAAATAGACCGCATCAGTCAAGTCGGTACGGACCTTATCCTTGTCATCCGTATAGTGGGTGTCGGTTGTCCCGATATAGGTGACTTTTCCTCTCGGGATGGCAAACATCATTCGGCCATCGGGTATATCAAAATAGACCGATTGTTTGACCGGGAGTTTTTCGAACGGAAACACCAAATGCACCCCCTTGGTCAAATGCAGGCGCTTTCCTTTTTTGGAGTTATTGATCCCTCTTAATTCATCCACCCAAGGACCAGCCGCACTGATCACATACTTTGATTTGATGTTGAAGAGTTCTCCGTTTAGAACATCTTTCACCGTGACCCCCTTCACCTTCTCTTGCTCGTAAACAAAATCGATCACTTCGGTATAATTCAAGGGCAGAGCTCCGTAGTTCAGGCTGGTTTTTATGTTTTCCAGTGTCAAGCGAGCATCGTCTGTGCGGTATTCAGCATAATAACCCGCGCCTTTGAGAATCTTTTTGGGAAGAAGAGGTTCCAAAGTTTTGGCTTCCTTCTTCTCTACCATTTTGCGCTGATCATCCCCTTCTACCTGAGCCAATAAATCATAGACTTTTAAACCAATTGAGGTCAACCACTTGCCGTAGGAGCCCCCTTCGATTAAAGGCAACAACATTTTTTCTGGCAAAACCAAATGCGGGGCCAAACGGTGAACAATAGCCCGTTCTGATCCCACTTCCTTGACCAGCCAAAAATCGAATTGCTTGAGGTAACGCAAGCCTCCGTGGATCAGTTTTGTAGATTTACTGCTGGTTCCCGAAGCAAAGTCGCCCTTCTCAAGTAAAACAACCTTGAGCCCTCGGGAGGCCGCATCCAAAGCGATTCCTGCTCCGGTGATCCCTCCGCCAATGACAACCAAGTCGAATTCTTCCTGCTCGGCCTGTTCAATCCAGTTCTTTCTTTCTGTGGACGAAAATTTTAGTGTTTTACTCATCAATCGTGTTTTTTGATTCCCAGGAGTACTCCCTTTCTACACGGCAAACCCGGACGGTGTATCGAGCGTACCATTTGGTTTTTCCGTTCTGCTGTGCTGTGCTGTGCTCTTGTACGGCCTTCCAGGCCAATATATCTTCTTCATTCTTCCAATAGCTCACCGTGATCCCTTGTTCACTGCGGGCGTGATCCATTCCCAAGTAGCCCTTTTGTTGGGCGGCTAATCTTTCCATCTCCTGGGCCATTTCGGAATACCCCTCTAGCTCCTCGGTTTGTTCATTCGTAAAGATAACGGCGTAATATGGGGGAGGAAAGAGCGGACTGACGTAAGGCATAACGGGATTATTCGATGTATTCTTTTTCTAAAAAGTAGAGTACCAGAGCTTCTTTCATCAAGAGGGTCTGTTCTCCTGCCTTCAGAGAAGGCAATTCTTCTTTTACTTTAAAATGTGGCCAACCGTCTGCGTCAAAAAAATCAAACTCATAAAAACCAAAAGGCTCCAGCAAACGGCATATACCAATGTGCATGAGCTGAACCTTTTCGTCTTTCTTAAAGGAACGATGTAATTGTCCGAGCTCCTGGAAGCCGACCAGGTAGATCATTCCGTCCAGGTCCAGCGGATCCCCGTCGGCAAATTGGGCCGAGAGTTTTTCGACTAGTTTTTCCCAGCGGGCTTTTAAAACAATATCTCGGGACATGGGCTCCTGTTAAAGTAAAGTGCAAAGTTCTATATTTGTTGGAAACAACACTAACTCAATGAGCCTTTTAGGCCAACAAAAAGAACACCCACTATGAGCTTTTTGGACATCATTCTCGGATTATTAATGGTTTGGGGCCTTTACAAGGGCGCCAGCAATGGTCTCTTCGTCGAAGTAGCAGAACTAATCGCACTCATCGCCGGTATATACGGAGCCATCCATTTTTCACTTACGGTTTCAGAATTCATGGAAAAATCCCTGGACTGGAACGAAGGTTATGTGCGAATTGTCGCTTTCTTGGCGGTCTTCCTGATCATTGTTATCATCGTCCACATGGCGGGTAAGTTTTTGACCAACGTGGTTGACGGAGCGGCCATCCTCGGTTTGATGAACAAAGTAGCGGGTGGATTATTCGGAGCCTTAAAGATTGCTGTAATCCTCGGAGCTATTCTTTTATTCTTCGAAAGAGCCACAGCCTCCTTCAATATTGTAACCAAAAGCACCAAGAAATCTTCCCTGCTCTATGAGCCGGTAAAGGAAGTTGGAGCTTTTGTCTTCAGCAAGGTTCTCAAGGAGAATCCCTCAAAGATTGAGCGACAAGCGTCCAAGGAGATTAAAAAAGCCCTTTAGTACCCCTTTTAGGATCTGTTTTTCGGATGATCGGTAAGTCTTTATCGATCAGGGGCACTTTTGCCCATAAACGACCATTTTTGACGGCCAAATGCAAGAGCTAACTACCTCATAACCTGCTTATTCGTAAGAATTTACCACTTATCGAAAAAATTGAACGCTGAAAGACGATTCTGGGCTTCTGGGAACTCTGGGAGTAGTTTAGCAGAGCAAATAAGCAGAACCATGAAAACCCAAATCAGTACTCCCCGCACTTCACTACGTCTTATCTACACACTAGTTATTGTTATTACATTTGGTTTTACCTCTTGTAGTACAGAGCCTATAGCTGCCACCGATGATCTTTACGAGAACAATGAGATTTCTGAGGAAGAAGCTGTAGAGCCTACAGTAGACGTGACTGCCTATGAGCAGGACGTTTTTGACGCCATCAATAAGCACCGAGAGTCATTGGGTAAGTCTAGCCTTGAATTTAGCGCACATGCCTTTGTACAGGCCGAAGAACACAGCCTGTATATGGTCGAGCAAGGAACATTGAGCCACAACAATTTCGGAAACCGCGCCAAAGCAATTTCTGAATCTACGGGAGCAAAAGCTGTGGCTGAAAATGTTGCTAGAAACTATGATTCTGCCAGTGCCGTTTTGGAAGCCTGGTTGGCGAGCCCTACTCACCGCTCTACATTGGAAGGTGATTACTCGCACAGTGCCTTGAGTGTAGCTTTTGACCAGGATGGAAATGCATACTATACACACATTTTCTTTAAAAAATAAGTTTAGATTCTCAGTTCAAAAATGAAGTATAAGGGGGAAAGGCCTGGAAGAAATTCCGGGCTTTTTCTTTTTATTAAATAGCAGTAACTTGCCTAAAAGACCCCTGTTATGGCCATTGCTGCTCCCTTTAATTTACAGGCCTGGTTGGATAAGCACCGGGATGAACTCAAACCTCCAGTAGGTAACCGCAACCTCTACAAAGATGCGGGCGACTATATCGTGATGATTGTTGCCGGGCCCAATGCACGCAAAGACTACCACTACAACGAAACAGAAGAACTCTTCTACCAGCTGGAAGGTGAGATTGAAGTTCACATACAGGAAGAGGGCAAAAAAAGAACCTTCCGCCTGGGTCCAGGCGATATGTACCTGCATCCGGCAAAAGTGCCTCATTCGCCCGTACGGCATGAAGGTTCCGTGGGCCTTGTGGTTGAACGCAAACGGACACCAGAAGAACAGAAGGACGGCTTGATGTGGTTTTGCGATAATTGCAACAACCCCTTGTATCAGGTCTATTTTCCTTTGACCGATATCGAAAAGGACTTTTTAAAACACTTCAAGCATTTTTACGGTTCTGAGGAGCTGCGAACCTGCACAAATTGTGGGACCGTGATGCCGGTTGACGAACGTTTTGTGCCAAAAAAAACAGATTGATCCTATGGAATTAGTTGCTCCTATTATCATCGGCTTTGTGGCCTTTTTGCACTTGTATTTTTTATGGCTCGAAATGTTTGCCTGGACGACCCGAGCCCCCAAAGTATTTAAAGGCTACCCCAAAGAGTATTTTGAAAGCTCCAAAACACTGGCTGCTAATCAGGGACTTTACAACGGCTTTTTATCGGCAGGCTTGATCTGGTCCTTCTTTATTGAAGACCCCATTTGGCGCTGGAATGTCGCCCTATTCTTCTTGGCTTGTGTTGCCCTTGCTGGACTTTATGGAGCCGCGACGGCTTCCAAAAGGATATTCTGGGTACAAGCCTTTCCGGCTTTGCTCGGGATTGTTTTCTTGCTCCTAGAATCTTTGTAGTTTTGGGCACCCCAAAAAAGGGGCCTTTAATTACAACACATGTCTGTTTCAACCTCTTCCATTGATTTATCTGCTGTCCTCAGCGATCTTAAGTTACAACCCACCAACCCAGGAACCTGGATTGGTTCAAAATCCTTCTCCGGAGGGAGCGCTTTTTCTTCTAGTTCTCCGGTAGACGGAAGTACGATCGGATCGGTCTCTTCCACCACCCAAAGCGAATACGAAGAGGTAATGCAAGCGGCAACTACTGCTTTTAAAGACTGGCGCACGGTACCTGCTCCTAAGCGAGGAGAACTCGTTCGTCAATTCGGTAACCGCCTGCGCGAACTCAAAGAACCTCTGGGCAAATTGGTTTCTTTTGAAATGGGTAAATCCTACCAAGAAGGCCTTGGAGAGGTTCAGGAAATGATCGATATCTGCGATTTTGCCGTTGGACTATCCCGTCAGTTACACGGGCTGACCATGCACTCAGAACGTCCAGGTCACCGCATGTACGAACAGTACCACCCTCTTGGTGTTGTGGGAATCATCTCGGCCTTCAACTTCCCGGTAGCCGTTTGGGCCTGGAATGCAGCGATTGCCTTGGTTTGTGGAGATGTATGTGTCTGGAAACCTTCAGAAAAAACACCACTTTGCGGGGTGGCTTGCCAACAAATCTTGGCAGACATCCTCGAAGAAAACGATGCTCCTGCAGGACTTTCTTGCCTGATTAACGGGGATTATAAAGTAGGGGAATGGATGACCGCCGATAAACGTATTCCGATGGTTTCGGCTACCGGATCTATTCGAATGGGTAAAATTGTTGCCCAGGCTGTTGCAGCACGATTAGGAAAAAGCCTTTTGGAGTTGGGTGGAAACAACGCCATTATCGTCAGCCCGGAAGCCGATATCAAAATGACGGTGATCGGGGCGGTTTTCGGAGCGGTTGGTACGGCCGGACAACGCTGTACCTCAACCCGTCGTCTCATCATCCACGAATCGATCTACGATCAGGTAAAAGAGGCGCTCGTTGAAGCCTATAAACAATTGCGTATCGGGAATCCTCTTGACGAAAACAACCACGTAGGTCCGCTTATCGACCAGGATGCGGTAGCGAGTTACAGCAAGGCATTAGAAGCGGCGCAAAAAGAAGGAGGAAAAGTCTTGGTTGAAGGGGGTGTTCTCGAAGGAGAAGGCTACCAGAGTGGCTGCTATGTGAAGCCCGCTATCGTTGAGGCCGAAAACCACTTCCATATCGTACAGGAAGAAACCTTTGCTCCGATTTTGTACCTGCTTAAATACAGCGGGACTGTTGCGGATGCCATCGAACAACAAAACGGTGTTGTTCAGGGTCTTTCTTCTGCGATCATGACCCAAAACCTGCGCGAGGCAGAATTATTCCTCAGCGCTGCAGGAAGCGATTGTGGTATCGCCAATGTCAATATTGGAACCTCAGGAGCCGAGATTGGAGGGGCCTTTGGAGGAGAAAAAGAAACCGGTGGAGGCCGTGAGAGTGGTTCTGACGCATGGAAGTACTATATGCGTCGCCAGACCAACACGATAAACTACACAACAGAACTCCCTCTTGCTCAGGGTATTAAGTTCGATTTGTAGTCCTTTTCTGTGTTAAACTTGCATAATTTAAGTGCCTGAATTGCAATTGTTCCAGATAGTTGTTTATTTTTAGATGTTTCCCCCGCGAACAATTGTTCGTTGAAAAACACAAGTAGAACTAATACAAGAACACTATGACCACTGGAAATGGAGGGAACGGAGCTATTCCACCCGCCGGAGAAAATCCGGTTGATTATTCGCAGTATTCCTTGTACCAATTGGTGAGTCTACTTCAAAGACACGTCACAGATATTATTGGTCAAACTTCAGGTTTACCTGACGCGACAAATACCAATCCATTAGGCACACTCAAGCAGTCATTGAATGAACTGGCGCTCAGTTTGAGCACCCAGAACAAAAAGCTATTCAATGGAGGCAATCCGAGTTTCTTGATTGATAAGGTCACTTATGTGGTTAATCAATTGGACACTCAGGAGACCACTCTTCAAAATTGGGAACGAGAAAAAAACAAGCACTCCAGTCGTATTTGGGAAGTGCTGATCGAGCTCATGAAGCGGGTGCCTAAGACGGATGATGTTCTTCTGCCTTCTGCAGAAAACGCACATTTCGACCATATGGACACGATCAGAAGAAGAGCCAAAGGCCTTTCTTACGATCCCAACGAAAAGGACGATTACCTGACTTTTCTATACAAATTACTCGCGGATGAGTTGGGTAGTAATAAGAAGGTCAATGCCGAATTGATTCCGAAAAAAGAGAAGACTGTTAGACGTTATGTCGACACCTTCCTCATCTCTGCTGAGTTTAGACAGCCGGATATGGTCAAGGATGCCGCCAAAAGAGATCGACAAACTTCTGGGGCTATTGGTCACTTAAGAGATCAGCTCGATGGGCAGATTCACAGAACCTACCAGAATGCAGCCAAGATTTCTGAAGAAGGGGTGAACCTTGAAAACAAGAACAAAGTTCGAGAAGCACTGAACAAATACAGGCAAGCCAATAAGATCTTGGAACCCATCATGAATAAGAAGGAGGAGTACCGGGAATTGTACGACTTCAACTTTGATCGCATCAAATTCTGCGAGCAAAAGCACCAGAGCAATAAGCCGCGCAGCTTTTTTGGTTTATTCTCCTGGATATAAAAAAGAAACCTCCCACTTCGGGAGGTTTTATTTTTTCGGTTGATCTTCAAAAAGAATCAAAAAACCGTTGACCAAAACGGGATGATCAACGGTTTTAAACCAACTTAACTAACTCAAACTTAATATTTGAAACCCTATTTC
>CAZLGZ010000004.1:0-35223 GCA_964558965.1 uncultured Flavobacteriaceae bacterium | reverse complement strand
GTATTGGACATCTTCTGGTAGACTGGTCGAAAACCCATTCACATAGATCTCTACTGTATTCCATCCTTCGGGTTCCACAAAAATTTGATGGGCATCCTTTTCTTTAAAACGATCAATTTTGTCCTCAATACTTGGGCAGTATCTCGGTCCAATACTCTGAATTCGCCCATTAAACATAGGGGATCGATCGAACCCTTCCTTTAGCAACTCATGCACCTCAGCACTGGTGTGGGTCATATAACAATCCCGCTGGCGCTCTAACAAAGGTGTGTTGGTATAAGAGAATCTAGAAGGCCGATCGTCTCCTGGCTGCACTATCATCTTAGAAAAATCTAGACTTCGACCGTCTACACGCGGTGGCGTTCCTGTTTTCATGCGCCCTTGATCAAACCCCAATTCAACGAGCTGCTCCGTAATACCCCTCGCCGCAGGTTCACCAGCACGGCCCCCTCCAAAATTCTTATCACCAATATGAATTAACCCATTTAGGAAAGTACCGTTCGTCAATACAACCGACTTTGCTTCAATAGTGAGTCCTAGGCTCGTCTTAACTCCCTTAACCTTTCCCTCTTCTACCACTAGTCCATTGACCATTTCCTGGTAAAAGCTCAGATTCGGTGTTGCCTCCAACATCTCTCGCCAGGTTTCTGCAAATCGCATCCGGTCGTTTTGAGTCCTCGGGCTCCACATGGCCGGGCCCTTTGACTTATTGAGCATCTTAAACTGTATCGCGCTTTTATCTGAAACTATTCCACTATAACCGCCCAATGCGTCAATTTCTCGAACTATTTGACCCTTCGCAATCCCGCCCATGGCAGGATTACAAGACATTTGTCCGATGTTCTGCAAGTTCATTGTGACTAACAGGGTGTTAGAGCCCATATTCGCCGCGGCGGCGGCGGCCTCCGCTCCCGCGTGGCCACCGCCCACCACGATTACGTCAAAAATTTCGTCAAACATAACTTATTGTTCCACGTGGAACATGCTCATTAATACCTCTTCTTCTTTACGCATGATCTCCTTTTCAGCCTCCGTCTTATCGTTCAAACCAACCAAGTGAAGAATTCCGTGCGCCATTACACGCAACAATTCTTTTGAAAAAGGAACTGCAAATTTACTCGCATTATCAGAAACTCTCTCGACACTAATAAAGATGTCGCTGTGTATCGCTTCTCCTTCAGAATAATCAAAGGTGATGATGTCTGTATAGGTATCGTGATTTAAGTACTGCATATTCATTTCGTACAGATATTCATCGTCACAGAAAACATAATTCAGTTCCTTAATTGCCTTTCCCTTGCTTTCGCAAATTCTTTGCAACCAGGCCTCTAAATCCTCCCGATTGTAACCGGAGTCTTCTACATTATGCAGTGCAATCATTTCCGTTGATTTCTATCCTGAAAATATTTCTTGATCAGATTCTTATAGCGTGAGGTCATCGGCAGCGGCTTCCTTATCAATTCTTCCTGCTCCTTCTTCTGTTCGCCCTCGAACAAGAACCCGCCTCGTTCTTCACCGCTGAAGGTTTCCTTATTCGTGTTACTTGTTCTTTGTTGCTCTCTTTCTTGTTGAAAAGCGGCCCCTTGAAGCTGTAACAAGCGCTGCTGTATTCTATTCATCCGATTCATGGTCTGTTGGGTAACCCCACTGCGCAACAGCTCATTTTCGGCCCGCTGCATTTCCCGCAAGGTCTGCTGCATTAAAGCGCGTTCCGCCGTACCCATTTTGTCCGACAATTGCTCCTCCAGTTTATTCCGCAACTTCTGCTGCTCCTTATAGATCTCATAGAGTTCAGCCAACTGCTGCTCCGACATTCCATTTACGCCTTCTTGACCTCCCTGACCATTCCTGCCATTCTTTCCTTGTTCGCGTCCATTTTCGCCCTGCCCATTGCCTTGCTTCCCGCTCCGGCCGTTCTCTGACTGGCCGCCTTGTTGCTGGCCGTTTCCATTCCTGCCTTTTCCTGACTTTCCATTACGCCCCTGACTTCCTGACTCCCCTTGTTGACCCTGTTGGCCTTGTTGACCCTGTTGACCTTGCTGACCTTGCTGACCTTGCTGACCCTGTTGTCCTTCCTGCCCTTCTTTACCTTCCTGTCCTTCTTTTCCCTCCTGTCCTTGTTGTTCCAGTCGTTCATTGAGCTCCTTTTGTGACTGAATGATGTCTTCCAGTTGGAATTCGTTTTGGCTGCCTCCCTCACTGTTACGGCTCATCTCCTCCTGCATATTATCCAAGGTTTCCGCCAAGAAACTTGACAAGCGATTACCAGCACTTAAGGCGTATTGTTGGTTGGCCCCGCCCTGATAGATCTGATTTTCTGCGATTCTTTCCAATGCACGATCGATATTGTAATACACCTCTTCGATTTGCTCGTTCACAAATTCAGAAATGTCTGTTTGCCGCAGTGAAAGAGAAAATAAACTGTCGTCTACGTGGGTGAACAACTCCCGTAATTCTTTCTGCTTTCGGATTCCCTGAGATTGAATAGCTTCTAAATCCTCTCCTTTTTCAATCTGATTTAACAGCTCTTCCTGCTCAAAGGTGAATTCCAACAGATTGTCCATAATCTTTCTGAGCGTCTCTGCGTCTTCGGCTTGTTGTTCCATCCCCTGGCCACCATTGCCCGCAGTGTCCAATGACTCGGAGAGTTCCTGCAATCGTTCTTCGCTGCGCTTTTGTTGACGTTGGCTTTTTTCCGTAGCCCCATTCTCCCGCATTTCTTGTTCGATCTGATTGAGTAGATCGTCCTCTTTTCTTTGGATTCCTTCTGCCTCCCCTACTGATAAGGTTTTCTTAGATCTGCGTTCTTATCTAAGGCGTTCTTCAGCTCCTCCGAGAGCGTTTTGAAGGATGCCTGTACACTGTCTTGTGCCTGCTTATTGGCTACCCTGGTTTGTTCTTCTGCTAATTCCTTGAAGTCCTTCCCGAGTTCTTTCAACTTTTCTTTCACCAAGAACCGCTTGGTTAATTCCACCAGCTGCTCCAGGCTTTTTTGTTGGCTGCGTTGTTTCTTGGCCGTTTCATCAAGTTCCTGTTTGAGCTCTTCACTCTCTAACTCTCCCGCCATTTTACGCAACTCATCTAACAGGCGTTTGTTTCGCTCTGCCAATTGCTCCTGCCTCTTTAAGCGTTCACTCAGTAATCGGGCATCTTCTTTATTCTCCAGATTTTTGCGGAGTTCCTGACTAAACCGCTTCATCATTTCCTCCTGCTGGATCTGTTCTTCAAGCGCCGACTTCAGCTGATCTCTTTCCGAAAAACGCATGTTCTGCGCATCCTTTCTCCCTTCCTGGTACTCCGCGACCTTGGCGTTCGCCTTTTTGAGTTTCTCGAGACTTCGCTCTAAGCCATCAGTCAACCCTTCTCGTTCTCTTTGCAATTGATCTTCTTCCTGTTCCGCGGTGCGCACGCGATAATCAAACTCCCTGGATCGGGCCCATTTTCCATTGCGGTTTCCGTCGTTATCGCGAGCTTCTATATAGACCCGGTAGCCGCCCGATTCTAAATTGGTAAAAGCGGCACCAAAATCAACGGCAAAATCCGAATACAACTCCCCGGACAGGGGCAGCGCTTTATAAAAGGTACTATCCGGCTTGCGGACAGCGTAGGCGGCTATTCTCAGCTGCTTAAGCCCATAATCATCAGAGGCGTTTCCTTCAATGCGTAATTCGTCTGCTGCCAGGGTGTCAACAACTCTTTGCGCCTCTATGGTAGGTAACTCATCTGGAATAACTTTTAGTCTATAATTGAGCGCCTCAAAATCATCAAAAAAGGAATTGCTGCTACTCACCTCATAATCCGTATCCCGGTAAACCGATTCTTGGTGTTCAAAGCCCCCTTCTGATCGGTTCATTTCAACGACTCGCTTCGGTCCTCGCCATTCCAGAACTTCGGTATTCTGAGTCTTTACTCTCCATTGAACCAGCGTCCCTTCTGGAACGGTGGCATTCCCAGAACCACTGATGATTTCTTTTCCTTTGTTCAAATAGGCCGGATAATTCAGGAGCATTTCAAAATCCAATATGCTTGGGATATCACGAACCGTCAGCTCATAATCCCGGCTGCGGTACCGCCCGGCCTGAAAATACAGGGATCCGGTTTCTAGCGGCTGTTCGAGCCGAATTCTGAACTCCTCCCCTTCTTTCAACATCAGGCGTTCCTGTCCTAGATATCGTAGTTTCATCTGTTCCGGAGTCAAAGAGCCTTCCGTAACAACCCGTAGCAAAATAGATTCGTGACTGCCTATTTCAAGCTCCTCATTTTCGAGAATAAACCGAAACGGTGCTGGCGGCTCATAGGCCAACTGGTAATTGGCAACCCGCGTATAAGACTTGGACCAGTCAGACCAGGTTCCAGCGAGCACCACCCCCAAGAACAAACTCAGCGGAATCAATAATAAAAGGGCGTACTTTTTCAGGTCCTCTGTCGCTATGGCTTTAACAAAAGGGATTCCTTCAAAGGATTTGGCCTTTTGTTCCAAAGCGGCGTCTAACAGGTCTGATTGCCCTCGGTCTCCGTGAAGTTGTAGGTAGTTGAGTAGGCGGTCCTCTATTTCAGGAAAGTGCTGCCCAATGACCTTTGCTGCAGCCTCTAGATCCCATTCTCGACCCAGGCGAAACAGGGATCGCAGTGGATTAAAAACATAGCGAAAAATCAGGAAGACAAATACAAGTCCAAAAGCGACTAACAAAAGGAGACGGCCTGTGCTGTTGAGCCAAAACAAATACTCAACGCCCCCTACCAGAAAAAACAGCAGTCCTGACAGCAGGAGAACCAGCAACATTCCTTTAAAAAGTTGAATGCTGTGGTACCGCTGAACAAAGCGTTTTAACTTCTGAATGATCACTCCTTCCTCCATAATTCTATCCTACCAACGATAAATTACTGCCGATTACCAAAGGATGTGCAAAAATAATTGTTAAATGTGGGATTCCTTCGCCTTATGGTATCTTTGCGGCAAAGCTTTTAGATGACAAAACCAGTACGCGTTCGCTTTGCTCCTAGCCCTACCGGACCCCTTCATATCGGTGGTGTGAGAACGGCTCTTTTCAACTATTTATTTGCCAAAAAAAACAACGGCACTTTTATTCTGAGAATCGAAGACACGGACCAAAACCGATTCGTGCCTGGAGCAGAAGAATATATTCGTGAAGCCTTGCGCTGGTGTGGCCTAGAAATCGACGAAGGTCCAGAGGCCGGCGGAGACTATGGCCCCTACCGTCAATCCGAAAGAAAAACGACTTACCGCGAATACGCCGAAGAGTTGCTCCGTTTGGGAGCCGCTTATTACGCCTTTGATACGCCCGAGCAATTGCAAGCCGAAAGAGAGCAGGCGGAAAAATCGGGAGGGGCTTTTACCTATTGCGCCAAGAACCGGAACAGTCTACAGAACTCCCTGGCCCTCGGAGAAGCCGAGACAGAAAAGCGCATCCAAGAAGGTCAGCCTTATGTGATTCGGTTTAAGAACCCGGAAGCCGAACGCCTGCAATTCCATGACATGGTTCGGGGAGAAGTCGAGGTCGATACCGCTGTACTGGACGACAAAATTCTCTTCAAAAGCGACGGCATGCCCACCTATCACCTGGCCAATGTGGTCGATGACCAACTGATGAAAATCAGCCATGTCATCCGCGGTGAAGAATGGTTGCCTTCCCTGCCTTTACACGTGCAGCTCTATAAAGCCTTTGGTTGGGAAGCGCCAGCCTTTGCCCACCTGCCCTTGATCCTTAAGCCTACCGGTAACGGAAAGCTAAGCAAAAGGGATGGCGAAAAAGGAGGTTTTCCGGTCTTTCCACTGAACTGGAACGAAAGTCCAGGCTACAGAGAGTCCGGTTATGATGCTCCGGCCGTAGTGAACTTCTTGGCCTTTCTGGGTTGGAATCCTGGAACGGAACAAGAACTGTTTTCTTTGGACGAATTGGTGGAGGCCTTCGGTCTTGACCGCGTTCAAAAAGCAGGAGCGCGATTTGATCCAGACAAAATTCGCTGGTTCAACCAAAAGCATTTACAACAAAAATCCACCGAGACCCTTGTCCGTGAATTTGTCGACTTGGCGGAAAATGAGGGTTGGACAGAATACAGTTCTGCCAGCGCGGAGTCTCTGAACAAAATGATGGCGTTATTGCAAGAGCGGCTGGAATTCTTGAGTGACTTTAAAGAGCTCTCTGCTTTCTTTTTTCACGCTCCACAAGAATATGATCCCAAGGCGGCTAAAAAGCAATGGAAAGAGCAAACCCCTGCTCTTATGAAGCAAGTGCAGTCCCTGTTGCAAGAGGCTGAAACGTTTCAAGCATCCTCCTTACAAGAGACCATCAAGGGCTGGTGCGCCGAGAACGAAATTGGCCTGGGCAAAGTAATGGCTCCTCTCCGACTCAGTATGGTGGGTTCCCTTCAGGGGCCTGATTTATTTCAAAGCATCGAGCTCTTAGGAAAGGAAGAAAGCGTGCAAAGAATTGAGAAGGCCCTTTTGACCTTGTAACAACTTGGTTAACTTAGAGACTCATAACTTAAATGTTTCTCATGGACTTCTTACTTAACCCTGTTCTTTACCCTTTCTACTTATTCTTTTTGTTCATTGTCTATAAATTCTTCTTTATAGTCAAACAACAAACCGCGGTCGTTATAGAGCGTTTTGGACGATTTCGCAATATTCGAAATTCAGGACTTCAAATAAAAGTTCCTTTAGTCGATCGTATAGCCGGACGCCTCAGCCTAAAAATCCAACAACTTGATGTTATCATCGAAACCAAAACCTTAGACGATGTATTTGTCAAGCTGAAAGTTTCGGTGCAATTCGTCGTTATTAAAAGCAAGGTCTATGAGGCCTTTTACAAATTGGAATACCCTCACGACCAGATCACTTCTTATGTCTTCGACGTGGTCCGTGCTGAGGTACCCAAGATGAAATTAGACGATGTCTTCGTCAAGAAAGACGATATCGCCATCGCGGTGAAAGCAGAATTACAGGATGCCATGCTGGAATACGGCTACGACATCATCAAGACCCTCGTAACCGATATCGATCCAGACTCCCAAGTAAAAGAAGCCATGAACCGCATCAACGCTTCCGAGCGCGAGAAGATCGCTGCGCAGTTCGAAGGGGATGCTGCCAGAATTCTTATTGTAGAAAAAGCAAAAGCAGAAGCCGAAAGCAAAAGGCTTCAAGGTCAGGGTATCGCCGATCAGCGTCGAGAAATTGCCCGCGGCCTGGAAGAGTCGGTTGAGGTACTCAACAAAGTTGGAATTAACTCCCAAGAAGCCTCTGCTTTGATCGTTGTGACTCAACACTACGACACCTTGCAATCCATCGGAGAAGAAACCAACACCAATTTGATTCTTCTGCCCAACTCTCCGCAAGCGGGAAGTGACATGTTGAACAATATGGTCGCCAGTTTTACCGCCAGCAACCAAATTGGAGAGGCTATGAAGCAAAACAAGAAGAAAAACCCTGATAAGGAAGAATAAGCCCTTCTAAGAGGGTTTTGAGTGATCGACTGCACAGGTAGTCGAAAAACTCAAAAATCGCGCTTAAACAAGCTGCAACTAATCAACCATTATAAGCGTCCCTTATGGGGCGCTTATTTTTTGATTGTATTTTCTTATGGCGCTATTTCGGAGCTTCTTGAAGCTTGGCCCAGGTGTCTCTTAAACCAACGGTTCGGTTAAAGACCAATTTCTCTTCGGTCGAATCCGAGTCCACACAGAAATACCCCATGCGTTGAAATTGAAAACGCTCCCCTTCCTTCGCCGAAGAAAGTGACGGTTCAATAAAAGCGGTGATGGTCTCTAATGAGTTCGGGTTGACAAATTCCATAAAGTCGGTGTCTTTATGACTGTCAGGAGCCGCGTCGGTGAATAAGCGGTCATACAAACGCACTTCTGCCGAATGAGCGTGTTGAGCAGAAACCCAGTGAAGGGTTCCTTTTACTTTACGCATGCTTTCTTCGGTCCCACTTCCGCTCTTACTCTTCGGGTCATAGGTACATTGAACTTCGGTAATATTACCGTTCTCATCCTTTGTACAACTCTCAGCTTTAATGATATAGCCGTTTTTCAGACGGACCTCCCCTCCTAGTTTGAGTCTAAAAAATTTGCGGTTCGCTTCTTCTTTGAAGTCGGCTTTTTCGATCCAAATCTCACGCCCAAAAGGCACTTCTCTGGAACCAGCAGATTCATCCTCGGGATTGTTCTCGGCCTCCAGCCATTCTTCCTGCCCTTCAGGGTAATTGGTGATCACGACCTTCAAAGGATCCAAAACCGCCATTACCCGAGGCGTAATTTTATTTAAATGTTCCCGAACGTGGAACTCTAACAGAGAAACATCAATCAGGTTTTCACGCTTTGCGATCCCTATAGTATCCGCAAAGTTTCGGATGGATTCCGGCGTGTACCCTCTTCTTCTGAGTCCAGAAATAGTGGGCATTCTCGGATCATCCCATCCATTGACGACCCCCTCCTCTACCAGGCGAGCTAATTTGCGCTTACTCACCACGGTATGACTCAGGTTTCTTCTGGCAAATTCACGTTGTTTTGGGCGTAACTTATTGTCGTCGTAAAGCCCGTCCAAAAACCAATCGTACAACTCCCGGTGCATGGCAAACTCCAGTGTACACAACGAGTGCGATACCTGTTCAATGTAATCGCTTTGCCCATGCGTCCAATCGTACATCGGGTAGATGCACCAGTCGCTACCGGTGCGGTGGTGGTCCTGGTGCAAAATGCGGTACATCACCGGGTCCCGCATCAGCATATTGCTGGAAGACATATCGATCTTAGCCCGCAGTACGTGAGTGCCTTCGGCGTGTTTCCCCGCCTTCATTTCTTCGAAAATCCGCAGGTTCTCTTCCACCGATCGATCGCGATAAGGGCTGGCTGTTCCCGGTTCTGTTGGAGTGCCTTTTTGGGCCGCCATTTCTTCTGAACTTTGGCTGTCGACATAGGCCTTTCCTTCCTTGATTAGTTCTACTGCCCAGTTGTATAACTGCTGAAAATAATCGGATGCATAGCACTCTTTGTCCCATTCAAACCCTAACCATTCCACGTCTTTTCGGATGGCCTCTACGAAGGCTTTTTCTTCTTTTGCCGGATTGGTGTCGTCAAAGCGCAGGTTCACCGGAGCATTGTAGCGGAGTCCCAAGCCAAAATTGAGGCAGATCGAACTGGCGTGCCCAATGTGCAAAAAGCCGTTGGGCTCAGGCGGGAAGCGGAATCTGAGCGATTCAGGCTGATAACCCTGACCCAGATCTTCTTCTACAATGTGCTCGATAAAATTCAAGGACTTTTCGGTCTCCTCCATGTGTACAACATTTAAGGCGCAAAAGTAGCAAAAATGCGGGTTTACCCCCTATTTAAACCCTCCGAGCCTACAAGAAATCCGACTTCACAACAAGATTCCCCTCCCCTACAACAATAACTTTCTTTTCCAATGGTTTCCCTGCAATTTTGAGAGTAGAACACTAGATAATGAACAAAAGCCTATGAAGTCTTTTTCATTGTTTAGCACTTTTTTGTGTCTGATGGCCTGCCTATTGGGTGGGTTAAATACAGCTCAGGCCCAAATACTAAACGCCCCGACCCCCGCCGATAACCCCAATCTTCCTGGGAATTCTGCCTGGACGGCCGCCTGTGCGTCCGACACCTTCAACGAGTACTTCGTAAACTTTACCTGGAGTCCACCGCTAGTGGAAACGGGGAACGAGTTTATTCTGGAGCTCTCTGATGCCAGTGGAGATTTTAGCGAAGCCCGTGAGTTGGCTCGAGAAGCGGGGATGAACACCACCTTTGATTTCAACTTTCAGTTTGAACTGCCGACCGACGTTCGAGGTCCGGGATACCGCTTCCGCGTGAGAAGCACCAGTCCGCCTTTAACGAGCCCTGTATCCGAGGCCTACCCCATGTATTATATCGGTTACAAAGATCCGATTCTAATCAGTCAAGACGGAAATGGAACCATCCCTTCTGGAGGGATCGTCGCTGTTTGTACCGGAAATGATGTTACCCTGGCTACCCACAACGTCGACGACCCCGGAGCCTACGAATACAACTGGTACCGCGATGGGGTTTTGCTTTCAGAAAGAAGCAACAGCATCACCACAGACCAAGCGGGTTCTTACCAGGTCGAAATTGACTACGGAGCGGCATGTTCTGGTTCCGCCAACACCTTGTCCAACACCATTGACGTCACCATCACAACACCAGTGGGTATCGCTTTGAACACCCCGGCCCAAACCGCCCTTTGTAATGGCGATAGCGTACTCTTAGAGGCCAATGTCAACGACGGAGACCTGCTGTATACCTGGTACCGGGATGGAGTAGAGGTCGCTGCCCCGCTTTTGGGGAACTCATCCTATTTGGTCAGTACCGCTGATACGGATTTTGAAGGGTCCTATACCGTGGTTGTTGAAGGTACAACCGTGTGTCGTGAAGAGTCCGCGGCCATTGCCATTACCGCCACCGGAAGCTACGATGGAAGTATAGAAGGAGCCGCTACCCGCCTAGTTCTGCCTGGGGTTGGGCTTACCTTAAATTCAACAACTACAGCAGACACCCCCACTTATCAATGGTACAGAAACAACCAACCGGTTACCGGAGAAACGGGCGCTTCCCTCAACCTCAGTGATCCGGGAGAATATTTTGTGCGAATTACCCAAACCGGTGGAGTTTGTCCCCCGAGCAGTTTAGACACCAACAGCATTACCGTTGAAAGTCCGGTGAGTTATGAGCTAGAAATAGTCCCTTCTAGCGGTTACGCCGCCTGTCAGAGCAACACCGTTACTTTAAGTCTCGATGCTGTTCTTGGAGTAGACGGTTCCGGCGGTAGAACAGACTACCGTACCGAACTTGAATCCCAGATGACCTGGCAATGGTACCTCGACGGTGCTCCAGTCTCTGGCGCAACCAATACCAGTATTGATTTAGTGGACCCGAGCGAAAACGGGGTATATACCTTAGAGGGAACCCTGGCGAGTTTTCTTGCTCCGTCTAACGCCCTGGCTATTCAATTGGCTACAGGAGTGCCTCCGGTCATCACACCGGACGCCCTTTCTTTTTGCCCAGATGGAGGCAGTATTATCATCAGCTCAGATACCGATTTAACCGGCCTGACTTACGAGTGGACCCTCGACGGAAACAGCCTGCCCGACACCGGGAATTCACTGGAAGTTAGTGCTGCCGGATCTTATCGCCTGGTACTACAACGCGATGGTTGCACCCAGCCATCCAATGAAGTCGTTCTCGCCGAAGTGGATGACAGTGGATTAGAAGTAGATGCAGAAGACGAAATCCTTGTTCGAGAGGGGAGTAGTAGAACAATAACCGCCACAGGAGCAGATAGTTACCAGTGGTTTGATCCCAACAGCATACAAATTTCTTCTACCGATTCTGCCTCGTTCGACACCGCTGGTCAGTATGTTCTAATCGCTACCATCGGAGGATGTCAGTTTAGCCGTTTTTTCCAGGTACTTCTAGAAGACACTTTTGAACTGCCCAACACCATCAGCCCCAATGGAGATGGTTTTAATGATGTGTGGGTGATTCCTAACACCTATTCCGGGCGTGGTTCAGTTCGCATTGACCTGATGGACCGACGCGGTCGAATCGTTTACAGCACAAATAACTACCAAAACAACTGGCCCGAGAGCAGCACAACACTGCCTATGGGAGTCAGTGTTTACTACTACGATATTTCCGAAAACGGAAAAACTAAAAAACGCGGAACCCTAACAGTGGTTCGAAACTAATGAGAAAGTATTGGGGTATCATATTCGGTGTTTTCTTTCTGGGGATGGCTCATCTTCAGGGGCAGGAGACTGTGGTTTTACCAAGCCTGGATCCACCGACACATAATTTATTGAAGTACGGGGACTTCTGGAATAACCCGGCTTTCGGGCAGGTCCGAAAGACAGAAACTTATTTTCAATTGTATCACAGGAACCAAAATTTTGGGTTTGAGAACAATTACGAAGCTTACCTGGCCTCGTATTCCGGCATACTCAATCAACAGACCGCCTTTGGGGTTAGCGCCTCGCATCAGCGGCTGGGGATTCTCGACAACAACACCATTATCCTGAATTTCACCAGAGCTATTCGTTTGTCAGACGACAGTCGTCTTGCGCTCGGTTTTAATGCTGGATTTCGTCAGTTAGGCCTGAGCAGCAGCAGAAGGGTAACCCTGGTTCCCGATCCTTTTCTAGAAAGCATTGCCAATCAGTCCGAATTGATCTTAAGTCCAGGATTGGTCTTTTCCAGTGGCCGATGGGATTTCGGATTTACCGCTTTTAACCTGGTCCGTTATTCCCTACAAAGCGAGCTGGAATCAGAGCCCCTGAGTGCTGAGGCTTTTGCCGGACAAGTACGCTATATCAAGCCGATCGATAGCTCGAGCTCTTTCTTTGAAGATGCCCAATGGATGTTCTACGTACAAGCCATTTCGCCCAAGGAAGGGGACGCACAATTGAGCGGATCCCTGGTTCTTGACCTTCCGGAAAAAGGTTGGTTACAAGCCGGATACAACAGTGAATATGGTGGGCATGCCGGATTTGGGCTGAACCTGTCCAGCAGTCTGCGTTTGTCATACCTCTTTGAGCAACCACTCTCTGGGGATCGAGTGAATTTGAGTACTACACACGAAATCGGTTTGACCTATGCTATCAAAAGCAAGAATGCCGACAAGATTCCAGTTAAAAAACCAAAAAGAGAAAAGACGCCAAGAACGAAGAAAAAGCGCCAGCCTGTTGACGAAACTTCTGGAATTGACAGCCTCAAAACCCAACTGGCCGAGACCAATGCCCTCCTCAGTGAATTGCTGAAAAGACAGGACTCACTTGAGAAGAGAAATGCTCAACTGGAGGACCGAATGGACGAGCTTCTTGCGCTTCTCAAGAGTGGTAATGGAGGAGTACTTCCAGGAAACATCAAAGAAATCGTACAGCGATCAGACAGTGATGATGAGACCGGATTACAGGTGGACAAGATGAACATCAATGGAAACAAAGTTGGTTTCTACCTGGTGCTTGAAACCTTTGGTTCAAAACTAGAAGTCGATGCGGCCCAAGCGCGGTATAAACGTATGGGGGTCAATACAGGACATTTCTACAACGACGGAAACGACCTGTACTACGTCTACTGGAAGCGATTCGAGTCCAGAAGAAAAGCCTTGCAGGCCTTGAGAATCATTAAGAACAGTGATTATCAGGACAAAGCCTGGATTATACAGATGGAAAACAACTAACAGCAACGGAAGGGAAAAGGAAGGAGCTGAGAGTAACCTAAAGTGCAAACAAGAATGACCAAACAACTAAGAAACCTTTGGGCGGGGTTCGTACTAACATTAGTCGTGGTATTTGCCGCGAACGGACAAGAGTACAACTCTTTTGAGATTCGATACCAGAATAACATCAAAGGGGACTTAACTTTTATCGGAAACCAAATCGTCAATCGGGACGCGGGAGTAGCGGGGCAGGGACCTAACGATGCCTACAACAACTTCAGCACCAACAACAGCGATTACGATAGGGAAACCGGTGGACACTTCAATTACAACGATTACAAGAACATGCAGTACATCGATGTGGATGCTGATGCCAGCACCTTCTCATCGAGTACCGCTACCTTGAGTTTTCCGAATCCCAGCTGTAATCTGATTCGCTATGCAGGTTTGTATTGGTCAGCGACCTACCCCAGCGAAACAGCTAACGGCTCGTATGACGGCAGTTCTTATTCCGGCAATACGGTTGCAGTAGGGACTGGGCGCCAAACGGACTTTAATCAGGTAAAATTCATGGTCCCTGGCGGAGCCTATGTCGATATTACCGCAGACGAAATTCTCTTCGACGGCTCGACCAGCGGAGATTCCAGTGTAACCCAAAACAGCCCTTACGCTTGTTATGCCGACGTGACTTCTTTGGTAACCGCCCTGGCGAACCCAGAGGGAGACTACACTGTAGCCAACATCCGATCTGTGACCGGTTCATTAACTCCTGGCGGAGGAGCCGCAGGCGGGTGGACCTTGGTGATCGTCTATGAAAATCCAACCCTCCCAGGACGCCTTATCAGCACCTTTGATGGTTTTGCTCGAGTAAACGGATCCAACTCCGTAGACATCTCCTACAACGGGTTCAACACCATTCCAGCCGGGCCGGTAAACGCCGACATCGGGGTAGCCAGTTTGGAAGGGGATTACCGAATCAGTGGTGACGGAATGAGTATTCAAGCGGCAAGCAGTGGGTCCTTTACCACGATTAGTAACGCGACCAATCCCGCAGACAACTTTTTCAACTCCAACATCACCCTCGACGGGGTGGTGACAACAAATCGGAACCCCGCCAGTCAAAACACCCTGGGGTACGATACGGATATCTTCTTATTGAACAACCCGGCCAACGCCGTCATCCCCAATGGCGAAACCAGCGCCACTTTCCGCTTCAGCACCAACGGGGACCAGTATTACCCCTTTTTCAATTCCTTCAGCGTCGAAATCATTGAGCCCAATATCGTCCTGGAAAAGAAGGTCGAAGACATTGGAGGTAATGATATTACCGGTCTGGGCGTAAATCTGGGTCAGTACCTGGACTATGTGCTCTCCTTTGTGAATACCGGAAACGACGACGCCACAAACTATACCATTCGCGATGTGCTGCCGATTAATGTTACTCTGGATGAAAGTAACATGAACCTTCCTACAGGTGTCACCTATGTGTACGATGTGGCCAGTCGAGAAATCACTTTTACCATCCCAGACAACTTGGTAGAGGAGGGTGATCCTATTTCCGAAATCCGGATGCGGGTTCGCGTAGCCGAAAACTGCTTTGATTTTATTGACGCCTGTACGGATCAGATCGAAAATGTCGCCTATTCGACCTACGAAGGGGTTATCAACGACAACCAAATCACCGATGATCCCTCGGTTTCGGATTTTGACGATTGTGGATTCACCACTCCGGGAGCTACCAACTTCCTGCTGGATGACCTCGAAAACTGTAACTACACCCGTACGGTACAACTCTGTGGAGACGATGTACTGTTAGACGCCGGAGATAACTTTGACGCCTATGTCTGGGTCCGCGACACCAACGGAGACGGGCAGATCGATGCTGGAGACGAGGTCTTGAACGACGGTGATCCTGACGGAGACCCGAGTACACAAATGGTAGATCGTACCGGAACCTATATCGTAAACAAACAAGTTGCGGATCCTTGTAAAGACTTCAACGAGATCATCATCGTCGAGCTCTTCGGGACTACACAAACCAACCCTATTACTGCCCTTATTAACGACACCTCCAATACGGTTGAAGGAGAAGTGGTCGTCTGTCCAAACGATGGAGAAGAACTGCCTCAGGTGTTCTTGTGTGGATTAAACGATACCGAGCTTATTCAGATCAATATCCCTGATGCGGACAGCATTGTTTGGGAACAACTAGACGACACCAGCTGTAGTGCGGCCACCGCAGACTGCGCCAACCTGAACAACAGCTGTACCTGGAATACCGTAGGAACGGGCAGTGACTTTCTGGCCCAAGATGCCGGAGAGTACCGATTGGTGATCAACTACCAAAACGGATGCTTCAGCCGTTTCTATTTCAACATCTTTAAAAACCCGCTGGACCCGCAGTACAACAGCAGTGATATCGTCTGTACAACACCCGGAAACATCACGGTAACCAATATGCCGGTCGATTACGAGTACCGCTTGTTGGATGCCACCACTAGAAATGTGCTGGTCGCCTACCAAAACAGCCCGAGTTTTGACATTACCACCAACGGTGCCTATGCCGTAGAAATGCGCCAGAGCGGTGTTACTGGAGGTTGTGTGTTCGTTTTAGATAATATTGGAATCCTCAGCCGAGACTTTCAGGTCGACGTGACCACAAGAGACACGGATTGTAATGGGCTAGGGGAGATCTCGATCTCTGTTCTGGATGTGAATCCGCAATACAGTTATGAGCTTTTTCAAGGGGTGACCTCCTTAGATACTTTTGGGCCATCCAACGACAACAACCACACTTTCCAGAACCTCAACCCCGGCACCTACACCATTGAGGTAACGACTGACGACGGCTGTAGTTTTACAGACACCTATACCATCAACGATGTCACCGACCTTGCCCTGACCGCTCTTACCACCAAAGAAATCGATTGTTTGGATGGCGAAATCACTCTTACGGCTACAGGAGGAAACCCCAGTCCGAATTACAACTACGCCATCTGGGCCTTTAACGGAACACCGCTTTATGCTGATGTAGCTTCCATTCCTGGAGGCGCCTACCAATTGAGCAGCCTTTTCAGCTTTGATTCGAGTCAGGCAGGGGACTATCAGTTCGTGGTCGTCGATGGAAACAACTGTCCGGCTTTTTCCAATACAGTAAGCATCAGTGTTCAGCCCTCTGTAGACTACACGACAACTTTGACCAACCAGAGTTGTTTTGGGGTGGATGATGGAAGTTATACTGTTAATGTGACCAACTCCAACGGGTACACCCTTTCGTATCTGTTGACCTACCCAGACAACAGCACTGTTTCAAACTCCTCAGGGGTGTTTACAGGCCTGCCTCAAGGCGGCTATGTGTTGACCATAACCCAAACCCAAGGAGCGGTTACTTGTGACTTTATTGAAACCTTTTCGATTGGTGGGCCTACCGCTCCGATCAGTGGTGATCTAGCCCTTATTCAGGACTACACCTGCCTTCAAAACGCCACGGTACAAATTCAGAACCCTGCTGGTGGAATTCCTCCTTACGAATACAGTATTGACGGGATCAACTTCGTGTCTGGATTGGGAAGTGACACCTTCGGCAACCTCACTCCTGGAACCTATAACGGAACCATTCGCGATACCAATGGATGTCTGTTTACGACCAATGCGATCGTCATTGATCCCCTGACTCCACCGAGCGATATGACCTTTACGGCGACCACGCCGACTTGTCCTACACAGGAAGCCGATGTCCAAGTGACAGTAGTTGACGGGGAAGCTCCTTTTGTTTTAGAAATCATTTCTCCTGCTGCTGTTTCGGCGACGAGTATTAGTGGAAATGTTGCCCAGTTCAACGGCTTGACTCCAGACACTTATTTGTTCCGAGTCACCGATGACAACGGTTGTACGTATGACGAAACCTTCACCCTCAGTCCCGTTAGCCCTATTCAGGTAACCGGACAGCTCATCAGCAATATTAGCTGTTTAGGGGACAGCGATGGAGCGATTCGCTTTACCGTTTCTGATTTTGTAGCGAGCTACGACTATGTTCTTAGTGGTCCTTCCGGAAGCTCTGTAACAGGCGAAACCTCTTCCGTTCTTGACTTCACTGGTCTTGCGGCCGGAACCTACACCCTTAGTGTGACTGATTCGGATTCTGCCTGTACCAACACCGCCATTGTAACGGTTCAAGCTCCTGCAGCCGCATTAACCCTATCTGCATCGGCGGATCAACCTACCTGTTTAGCAGACGGAAATATCAGCCTGAGTTCTACGGGAGGCTGGGGAAGCAACACCTTCGATATTGTTTATCCGGATGGTTTGACCACCGATAGCAATGCCACCGGAACATTCAGCTCACTGCCACAAACCGGAACCTATACGGTCTCTGTAACGGATGCCAATGGATGTGTTGTAACAACGACCATTGACCTCAATGCCCCTACTGCTCCGGTGCTCAGTGTTACGCCAAACGACTATTGCTACGATGATGGAATCGGCCTGACCTTAACCGCGTCCGTTACCTCCGGTGGAGACGGGAACTTTGAATACAGTTTGAATGGAGGAGCCTACCAGGCCAGCACAACCTTTTCCGGGCTAACCGCAGGAACCTACTCCGTTAGTGTTCGGGACGGAAACGACTGTACCGATACGGTATCCATAACCATCAATCCGGAACTAGAACTCACTGCAAGCGCTGATCCTATAACAGCCTGTGCTACCTCGACAACGGTAAATGCAAGTGCAAGCGGAGGCGACGGTAATTACATATACGCCCTGGTGGCGAACGGAGTAACGCCAGTACCTGGGGACTTTGGCGCTTCTTCAAGCCTCACGGCCAACAGTACTGGAGATTTCGATGTTTATGTTCGGGACCAAAACGGGGGTGCCGGATATTGCGAAGTCTCCTTTAATATCACCATCACACAGGATGCCGCGCTGAGCCTCAGTGTTGTCGAAACCCCTATCCTGTGTAGCGGTGATTTAAATGGATCACTGGCCTTAACGGCAAGCGGAGGAGAAGCCCCATATGAGTACAGCAATGATGGAGGAGCAACCTACCAAAGTGTAAGCACCTTCAGCAGCCTGGGGGCCGGAAACTATGCCCTGCGCATCCGTGATGCCAACGGTTGTACCCTGGATCAGGTCTACACCCTAACCGAGCCTTTTACTTTATCGGCTTCTGCGGCAGTCACCGAATTGGCGGAGTGTAATCCGGGAATAGGAGCAGAGGTTCGCATCACCAACGCACAAGGAGGAACCGCTCCTTATGAATACAGTTTTGATGGAGGAAGTAATTACGGTAGCAGCGCCATCGCTAACCTTTTGCCGGGTACCCACAACCTGCTTATCCGCGATGCCAATGGTTGTACCTTCCCCATGACGTTAACGGTTGAGCCTGAACCGAATGCTCCTACTGTTACTGCTGCAGTAACCTATGAGTGCGATGGAGAGGGTGTGATTACCCTTACGCCCAGCAGCGGATCCTTCGATTACACCTACGAACTTGACGGGGTGCTGAATACTCCTGCCTCTTCAAATATCTTCACCGATGTCGCGCCAGGCAACTATACGGTAACGGTCAATTATACCGTCAACACTCCCCCTTCTCAAAGCACCTTGTTTACGGAAGACTTTGGAGCTGGAGCCAATACCGCGATTTCAGAAATCGACCCGGTTTACTGCTACGAGCCGCAAGACGGAACAGCGAGTGCCTGTGGTTTTGGAACCAACATCAGAATCCAGGACGGGGAATACTCTGTAACCAACCTAATCGCTAGCCCTTATGGCTCTTGGAGAAGTCCTAATGACCACAGCGGTCTTGCTTCGGGTCGATTCCTGGCCATTAATGTCGGCGGGGTTGCCGGGGTTGGAGGGGTGATTTATCAAAGAACAGGGGTGGAGGTTATCCCCAATCAGGATGTCACGGTTTCCCTTTGGGCTTACAACTTACTCCGTTCAGGAAGCGGGGGAGGAGACCCTTCTATCGAAATCCAACTGGTGGATGGCGGCGGAACCGTTATCGCCAGCACCACTACCGGAAACGTGCCTAAGAACAATGACGCAGACGATTGGCACAATTATTCAGTAAGTCTGAATCCAGGGGCAAACACCAACCTGGATATCGTCGTGAGAACCAATTCAGCGATCACTTCCGGAAACGATATTGCCATTGACGACATTCAGGCTTTTCAGGTTCCTGAGGTCTGTTCATCAGCCCTGACGATCCCGGTCACTGTTGATCCAGGTTATGCTTTTGGAGCTTCTTTGCTTTCTTCTACCGACATCAGCTGCTTCGGTGGAACTGACGGGGCTATTCGTTTTGAGGTCGAAAACTTCGACGCGGTGAACGGCTTCGAATACCAAATTAATGGTGGAGGATACTCCGCGGCTCAATTTGCAAGTCCGATTGACTTGACGGGTCTTGCAGCGGGTGCTTATACCATAGATGTTCGGGATGTGCTGGACAACAGCTGTTCCATCACCCTCAATACCACACTAACAGAGCCTGCCGCCCTGTCGGTGAGCGCAAGCATCACGGATGTTTTGACTTGCATTAACGGAGGGGCTACCCTGACCGCTTCTGCCACGGGAGGAACTCCTGCCTACGAGTACGAATTACAAGACAACCTTGGAGGGGTTTTGGTCGCCTTCCAAAGCAGCCCCGTTTTTGGTGGACTTGCCGCTGGTGATTACCTGGTGCGTGTAAGAGACGCCAATGGCTGTATTGATCCCTTAGATGCCCTGATCACGATCGCGGCCCCGCAAACTCTCAGCTTCAGTTTGGCCGCCACCGCTTGTTATAGTGGGTCTAATGATGCAACTGTTGACGTAACAGTAACCGGAGGAAACAACGATTACGAATTCCGTTTAAATGGTGGTGCCTGGATAGTGCCAAGCCCGTCAACCGCAACGACCTACAGCTTTGGTTCCTTGGCCGCGGGCACGTACAGCGTTGAGGTGCGGGATGGTTTCGGTTGTGTGGCCGGACCACAAAACATTACCATTGACCCCGTCATTACCGCCAGTACCGATATCGTTCATTTGAGCTCTTGTGCCAATGGTTCAATCTCGGTTACGGCCAGTGGGGGAGACGGAAACCTGGAATACGCCTTTGTTCCTACAGGAGGTGATCCTACAGGGCTCTTTAGCACAACCTCAACCTATACCGTGACAGCCGGCAATGATGGAGACTACGACGTCTATGTTCGCGACAACAATGCGAGCGCGCCTTTCTGTGAATGGATGCGCACGGTCACCATTAACCCGGCCGTTCCGATTGCTTTCACGACCACACCTAACGACCCTCAGTGCCATGACGGACTGGGCAGTATTGACCTGAACATCAGTTCTGGTAGCATGCCTTATACCTTGAATATCATTGACTTGGATAACGCAGGCGCTGGTAACCAGACCCTTAACAACTACCTAAACTCGACCTATACCTTCTTTAACCTGCAGCCCGGTGATTATACCGTCCAGGTTACAGACAGCTTTGGCTGTACCCTTACGGACACCCCGATCACCATTAATAACCCAGACGAGCTAACGGGCTCCGTTTCGGGGATTACTCCGGCTACCTGCGGTGGTCCGGTTTCGGATTTCGGATTTGAATTTGTCGGTTATACCACCACACTCGGAACCGTTCAGTTTAGTGCCGATGGAGGGGCGACCTGGCCTGCTGGATTTGACAGCACCAACCCGGGTACTTCGGATCGTTTGTTGGGCATCGCTTCTGGAACAACCGTTTACCCGTCTATGCGAACGGTAGATGGATCAGGAAACACCTTGTGCCAAACCGATCTGCCGCCCTTTATCATCCCTTACCCGCTGGATGATCTCGATATTTCCATTTCGGCGGTCGTCGTAAACTGTAATGACCTGCAGGTTACCGTATTGGGTAGTGAAGGAACACCTAATTACCAGTATACTTACACCGATGATCCAGCCAACTTCAATCCGGCTGCCCCGACCATTCCGTGGACAACACCGGCTCTTGACGGCTCAACCCCCTATGTGTTTACCGGTCTTATCCCGGGAAGAACCTATGTGTTCTATGTGCGCGACGCGGTCGGTTGTGTGCGAGAAAGTAACGTCAATGTCAACAACCTCATCACCATTCCGCTTGATATCACAACGGCGGTTACCCCTACTTGTAATGGTGCCAGTACGGGTGAACTGAGCTATGTGGTTACCGATAACCAGGCGCCTTTTGAATCCCAATTCCGTTGGGAGTTGTACGACATGAGCAGCGGTGCTCCCGTATTGGTGACAGACAGCGGCGGCATTCTGCCTTACACTTCACCTCAGACGGTTAACATCACTGGCTTGCCTGCTGGAAACTATTTCTTCCAAGTATGGGAAGTAGATGGTGCTAATGCAGACAGTTGTGTTGGCGCAACAGAAAACACCCTTCTGGAAGAACTGGACCCGCTTACGGGCACCCCAACAGTTCTTCAAAACATCAGTTGTAACAGCCCCGGTTTGATCCAGATTGTCAATCCTCTGGGCGGTGGAGGAACGTACACCTATACCGTTACCGGTCCTGCTCCTTTTGTAACCATTACGGCCACAGGCGATAACCCTATTGAAATCCCGGCGAACTCACCGGCGGGAAGCTATACGGTTACCATGGAAGATCAGTACAGCTGTTCTGTGAATCTGGGTAGCGTAAACCTCACCCTGACCCCAGACCCGACCATCGATAGTGTGGTGGTTGATAACTGTAGTGGACAAGGGCTAGTCACCGTTACCGCCAGCAGTGCAGCCGCGACCATTTTCTATTCCCTGGATGGAGGAACGAACTTCGTCAACAACGGAGGTGCCTTTACAGGAATTGCCGCTGGAACGTATACCCTGGTCATTCAAGACAGCAACGGATGTACCGACACGACTACCGTTACGGTACACCCTCCATTAGAAGCCCAGGTAACCTTGACCAAGTTGTTGGATTGTAGCGTGAGTCCTGACGCAGAAATCACCATCGACATGATCAATGGTTCAGGAGATTACGACTACGAGCTCAGCGATAGTGGCGGGGTGGTTGTTGCAAGAACAACTCTGCCTTCTGATCCCTTTGTCTTGAGTGTTTCGACAGCGGATACCTACACGGTTACTTTGTTTGACAACCTGACCGACACTCCTTGTACACAGGTGTTTACCATTGAGGTCCCTGCGGTGGTGAATCCTGCCTTTACCGCAACTCCTACCGATGTGAGTTGTCAGGGCAGCACCGATGGAAGCATCGAAATGGATGCTTCTTCAAGCCCGATCAGTATTGTACAATATACCCTGAACCCTGGCGCAATTACTACGGCTACCAACCGCTTTGACAACCTGGCTCCCGGCACCTATACGGTTACAGCAGAAGCCACCAACGGATGTACTTTTACGGTAACCAATATTGTCATTGGTGAGCCTGCGGCCATCGTATTGCCTGCGGCCTCGGTTACAGAATTTAGTTGCGCTAGTGGAAACAATCCGGATCCAGCGCAGGTAAGTATTAACCCGGCAGGAATAAGTGGTGGTTCTGGTACTTATGTTATTTATGAGTTTGTCGACACCCAGGGAACAGTTCCAACTGGAGACGACATCGTTCTACAAAGCGGTTCCAATAGCACATTAACAGTGACCAATACAGCCGGTGTTGATCTGATCATCAACGTCTACGACGACAATGGTTGTTTGGGAAGTACGACGGCTAGTGTACAGCCATTTGATGAACTGCAAGCCCTCGCCCTGGCCATTAGCAATCCTTTGAGTTGTTCTCCTGGAAGCGATGGCGAAATAACCGCGACGGCAACGACGACTTTGAGCAACCCTGCGCTTTTAGAATACAGTATTGACGGTGGGTCAAACTATCAGGCCTCCAATGTATTTAGCGGGCTTGTAGCTGGAGCCTATACTGTGCTCGTTCGACATACTTCTACTGGCTGTGTGGTCAGTAGCAGTATCACCTTGGATGACCCCAACACCTTCAGTGTGGATTTGACCGTACTAAGCGACGTTGTTTGTTTTGGAACCAACAGTGGTTCTGTTCAAATTACTTTGGTTGACGCCACCTATGTAGGGCCGTTTACTTATACGATTTACAATACCCAAGGCACGCCGACCAACCTGGCCGATGACACCTTGGTAACCACCGGAAACTCACCGAACAATGGGCCTTTCGGCCCTGTGGCACTTCCTGCCGGAGATTACTATGTGGAGGTAGTTCAGGACAACTTCCCTGCCTGTACACAAGTTGAAGCTTTCAGCATTGCCTCTCCTTCAGCAGCGATTACGGCTAACACCCAGGTGTTGCCTATTACGTGTCTCGGTGCGGACGGTCAAATTACCATCACCGATGTCCTTGGAGGATGGGGTGGTTACACCTACTATGTAGGTACTGTTGCCCCTTCAGGCCCTGGAGATTACCAGGCTTCCCCTGTCTTTGCAGGTTTGGGTGTTGGCACTTACCAGTCATGGGTTCGCGACTCTGCCGGTTGTGAGCAACTCGTCCAAACGGATGTCTTGGCCGACCCTACAGCGATTAGCGCTACGCTTCAAATTAACCAAGACAACTGCAGCAATTTCTCAGGAGAAATTGAAGTGGTGTCGGTTAGTGGAGGAGCAGGCTCCAACTACACCTATCAACTGATCCAGAACAGCCTTGCTGTAGGCTCTCCTCAAACGAGTCCTGTTTTCAGCAATTTAGGCGCCGGTCAGTATGAAGTATTGATCACCGATTTGTGGAGCTGTAGCTTTACCACCTCCACAGTGTTCTTGTATGATGAGCTCAACCTTGGAGCCAGCATTGTGAAGCCTTTGGACTGTTCGATTAGCCCTGATGGAGAAATCACTGTTGTGGCCACGGGAGGATCAGCCAATTTGGAATACACGGTAACTTATCCTGATGGGGTAACCACACAAACCAATACTACAGGAGTTTTTGTGGGATTACCAGACCCGGGAACCTACAGCTTTGTCGTCCGGGATCTCGATACGAGTCTCCCCCAATGTCAAGCAACGGCTTCGGCCATCTTAGTCCCTCCAACACCGGTTACTCTGGACCCTACCGTTGTTCAGGATGTAAGTTGCAATGGAGGAAGTGATGGTCGTCTGGAGGTTGTGCTTCAGGCAACAGGACCAGGAGTTAACGACGACCCTGCCTATACCTACGCTCTTTACGATGCGGCCGGTACAACTTTGTTGGCAGGCCCTCAGAACAGCCCTGTATTTAGCGGTCTTGCTATTGGAACATATCAGGTAGAGGCTATATCCTCGAAATCTTGTACCGCCAGAGAGACGGTGACTATTTCCGAGCCTGCAGTTCTAACGGCTTCCGCCAGTGCAACTGCTTTTGTCTGTAATGTTTCCAACACAACAGACCCTTCTGTGGTTACCGTTACCGCCGGAGGAGGAACAGCGCCTTACCAGTACAGTTTAGACAACACCAACTTCCAAACGAGTAATGTATTTACACTGCCCGATACCGGAGTGACACAGAATCTGACGCTTTACGTGCTCGATAACAACGGCTGTTCTACCTCAACAACGATTTCGATTGAGCCAAGAAACACCTTTAGCGTGGCCATTTCGCAACTGACTCCGATCAGTTGTATCAATCCAGAACTGGTCCAAGTTGATGTCACAGACAACGGACAACCGACCAACAGCTATACATTTGAGCTCTTGCCGGTAGGTAACACCCAAGGGTCCTTCTTGAGCAACCCCTCAAGTACGAGCGCTCAGTTTGAATTCTATCAGGCGGGTACCTATACCATTCGGGTGACCGATACCTCTACAGGATGTTTTGTAGACTCCAATCCCTACGCCATTGCTCCTTACGACACGGCCAGCTTAACTGCTGCACCCCAAGATCCGGTCATTTGTGCCGGTGATGGCAGCGGAAGCTTGACGTATACCATTAGCGGATATACCGGTTCTTATGACTACGAAATCTTCTTTGATGATGGTACGACGACCGGCCTGAGCGGTTCCGATACGGCCAGCAGCTTAACGGTTGCCGGATTAAACGGGGGTAGTTACTATGTTGTTGTTACACAAACAGCTGCGCCTTTCTGTACCCTTCAGTCGGGAATCCTGACCATGGCCGCTCCGGATGTCTTGTTGATTACTAACCTGACGGAAGAATCCAATGTCGGGTGTCCAGACAACCTAGGAGAAGTATTGGCTACGGCCACGGGCGGATATCCACCCTATGATATGGTGCTCACCCACTTAGGTACAGGGGTAAGCTATACAGCTACCGATGTACAAGAATTCCTGTTCACAGGATTAAGCGGAGGGGATTACCGATTGGATGTGACCGATGACCTGGGTTGTCTTGAGTCCGATACCATCACCTTGGTAACTCCGGGACCAATTGCGGCCGATATTGCTGCAAGTCCCTCAGCCCTGACTTGTTTTGGAGATACCGACGGTGTGGTCACCGCGACCGTTCTAAGCGGGGGAGTAGCTCCATTCCAATACCGTCTCAATGAATACGACGCTACAGGAACAGCGATTGCCTTCCAGGGAGGCTTTACCCAAAGCCCTGTCTTCGACAACCTTGGTGCGGGAATTTACTCGGTCACTGTTGCTGACGGATATGGTTGTAGTACCGAAACCGCTCAGGTGGTTATTACAGAACCAGCCGAAATCCTGGGCAGCCTGATTCAGCTAAGTCCCCTGAGTTGTACGAATCCTGCAGAGCTGGAGCTGACCGCCAGCGGAGGAACAGGGCCTTACCAGTACAGTGAAGATGGTGTTGCCTTCTTCCCGATGTCTGGAGGAAACACCCACACCTTTACCGTTTCTGATGGGCGCTACCAATACTATTTACGCGACGTTTTTGGTTGCGAGTCCATGATCTCAAACGAAGTCGAAGTAGACGCCTTGCCTCCATTGGCCATTGATCTCGATCTAACGGCCGCAGTCATCAACTGTACCGGAGAAGCCACGGCCATTATTTCGGCCCGTGCGACGGGAGGCCTCGGAAATTACCAATACCGTCTGTTCGGTGATGCGGCCCGCACTAACCTTTTGGCCGGACCACAAACCGATTACGAATTCCCTGGTCTTACGGCGGGGTCCTATTGGGTCGAGGTGATAAGCGAAGACTGTATTGAATTTACGAGTGAAATTGTTATTGCTGATCCTACTCCGCTACAAATCGTACAGCAGAGCTCAACAGACGTGAGCTGTAATGGAATGGAAGACGGAACAATTACAGTTGAAGTCACTGGTGGAACAGGCGATATTGTCTACGCGATTTCGCCAAACCTGAATCAATTCGATACCCAGAACACCTTTACCGATCTGGCCCCAGGAGTCTATGACGTCTTGGCCCAAGACCGATACGGTTGTTTTATTTCTTTTGTTTTCACTATTGCAGAACCTGCTCCCTTGGATCTAGGAACCGTTCAGGTGATGAATGAAACCTGTCAAGGAAATGCTGACGGCTCGGTTGAGCTCGAAATCTCTGGGGGAACCGCCCCTTTTAGAACGAGTTTGAACTCCAATGTGGAAGCCGACTTTACAGATGGCCTGTTGACCTACAGCGATCTCCCTTCCGGAACTCATGTGTTCTTTGTGCGAGACGCTCGCAACTGTGAGGCCAATATCATTGTCGAAATTGATGGTGGTGTTAATTTGAATGCAACCGTTGCACCAATTTACTACTGTACAGGAGATACCCCTGAAAGTGGAATCGACCTCATTATGGATGATCCGTCTGTACTCCCCGATGTGCTCTATGGATTAGACACCATGGATCCGGCTGCTTTCCGCCTTGACACTCAATTCGGAAATATCGCACCAGGGGTACACACCCTAACGATTGCCCACGCCAACGGCTGTATCAACACTGTAGACTTCCAGATCCGCGGATTTGAAGCCTTAAGCGTGGTCATGACCAGTGATCGATTAAACGAGTTCAGTTTTGCGGCTGTTGGAGGATCTCCGGCTTACCGCTACTTCGTTAATGGAGCCGAAACAACCGAAACGACACAGCGTATCACAGAAAGTGGCACCTATGAAGTGCGGGTAATAGATCAAAATGGCTGTGAAGCTACGGCTTCACTTTATGTGGAATATGTCGATATCGAAATCCCCGATTACTTTAGCCCGGATGGAGATTTAATGAATGATACTTGGGCCCCTGTCAATCAGGAAGCCTTTCCTGAAATTCTTACTCTCATCTTCGATCGTTACGGCAGAGAGCTTTACCGTATGAGATCGTATGACGATCCTTGGGACGGGCTTTACAACAACAAAGAATTACCGAGCGGAGACTATTGGTACGTCATTAAGCTCCGAGGAGAAGACGACAAACGCGAGTTTATCGGTCACTTCACCTTATACCGTTAACCTTCTTACTTACAGTGCTATACAGAAAAAAGACTTCCGCTTGTCAGGTATTCTAACCTGATGAGTGGAATCTTCTTTCAGAATAGTGCATTTCGTCGAATATATCTGCATTTCGTCGGACAACACTCCTTG
This sequence comes from uncultured Flavobacteriaceae bacterium, assembly GCA_964558965.1. Classification (GTDB taxonomy): domain Bacteria; phylum Bacteroidota; class Bacteroidia; order Flavobacteriales; family Flavobacteriaceae; genus Aureicoccus. The sequence goes on along the minus strand of CAZLGZ010000004.1, from coordinate 7,547 downwards.
TATTCTCTATATTAATTGGGCTTTCAAAGCACATTAATCACCACTAGAGAACACCATAAGGAATGATTCGGGCATTCTTGACATTTGGGTTATTGCTGTTTTGTTTCCAACAGAATCATGCGCAGTTACAAATCACAGCAGAAACTGCTGTTCCAATCGCTTGTTCAGGAGAACAAGACGGTGGAATACGCATTCTGGCCAATGGCGGAAATCCCCCTTATCGCTTCAGTATTGACGACGGCCAAAGTTACCAGGATAACAACCTCTTTTTCGATCTTTCGGCAGGAATTTATGACATCCGCGTTCGCGACAATAGCGGACAGGAAGAAACACTTAGTTACCGTCTGGACGAGCCTCAGCCCCTTATGGCCTCTGCTGTCGTAACGGAAGAGGTAGCCTGTAATCCTGAACAGGGTGCTTTTGTGCGGGTGGTCAATGAACAGGGAGGTGTTGAGCCCTATCGCTACAGATTCCGCCCACAAGACAATTTTAGCAGCAACAGTACCGGTTACCTGGTTCCCGGTCCTCATGTGATAGAAATGCAAGATGCCAATGGTTGCCGACTCTTGCTCGATATCGTCATCGATCCTCCTCCGGTTATTCCTGAGGTCGAAACACTCTTCGAATGTTCGGATGACGGGACCGTAATTGTCGAGACCAACCGTCCTGAATTTACCTACCGCTATTTCCTGGACGGGGAGTTGAATTCACCCCCCAACTCCCCGATTTTTACAGGAGTTCTTCCCGGGGAACACCAAGTGACCCTGGAATATACTGACGGAACTAGCCCCCCGCCTAGAACCCTCTTGTTTGACAACTTCGGAAGTGGGGCCAGCACCCCCATTTCCGAGATTGGCAATGACTATTGTTACGAACCCCAGGCTGGCGAGCGTTTTATTTGCCGAGATGAACAAGGGGACTTGAGAACCTGGCTTGGAGAGAATTCCTATATCGACGATGGGGAATACGCCGTCTACAGCGATATCAATCCTATACAAGGACCTTGGAGGGTTCCGAACGATCATTCCGGGCTGGAAGAAGGGCGGTTCTTGATCATCAATATTGGCTCCGTTGCCGGTTTAGGCGGTGTTATCTATGCAAAAAGAGGAGTAGAAGTACTCCCTGCTCAGGACATTACCGTTTCCTTGTGGGCTTTCAATCTGCTCAGAGAAGGGACCAGCGGGGGAGATCCGAATGTGGTCATAGAGCTCGTGCGGCCTAACGGACAGGTCATTGCCTCTGAATCCACGGATTTTATTCCTAAGAATCGATCAGCAGATGACTGGAGGAACTACCAAGTCACCCTCAACCCAGGGAACAATACACTTTTGGACATTGTCATCCGTACCAATTCCACGGTCACCAACGGCAACGACATCGTCATTGATGATTTGGAAGCCTTTCAGATCGCAGCCGACTGTCCTTCTCGCGTAAATGTTTCGGTTGATGTTCGGTACGAAATTAATGCCTCAGTTGAGCCTGTCTATTCCTGTGGTCCAAACGGCCTAAGCAATAGCCTAGAGATCGAGTTCCAGGACGGTACGGATGAAAGCCTCTTGCTTTATGCTTTGGACTCCACAGATCCTGATGATTTTAGGTTAGAACCCGATTTTGAAAACATCCCTCCCGGGGAACACTACTTGGCCATCGCAAATGTTGAAGGCTGCTTAACCACTTTAGCTTTCGAGATTGAAGCTTCACAAGCGCCCCGTGTTGTTCTGCAACAGACGGATCTCAATGAGGTCACTGCACAGGTTGAAGGAGGGCAGGGACAATTCACCTATTATTTCAATGGAATCAACCAGGGAAGCAACAACACCTTTGTTCTGGAATCCGACGGAGAGGTACGTGTTCGGGTGGTTGATCAGAACGGTTGTGAGGCCCTAGACAGCATCAATTTACTGGTCTGTTCTAACGGAAATCCGGAGTTTTTTACACCCGACGGGGATTCATTCAACGATTTTTGGTCTCCTGGGTGCCAAGAACGCTTTCCGGACATACTAACAAAGATATATGACCGTTATGGTAGAGAAGTCTATGCTATGGGGCCTAATGATAAGCCCTGGAACGGCATGTACGGCAATAGTCATTTACCTACAGGTGACTATTGGTATGTGATGCAGTTTACGGTAGACCAGGAGAAACGTGAGATCGTTGGTCATTTCACGCTTCACCGATAACAAAAAACAAACTAAACCATGATTAGATCGTCCCAAATCCTAATCTGCCTATTCTTCGTATGCTTTGGCCTCAGAGGTCAAGAGTTGACCATTCCTCAACTATCCCAGTACATTGCAGACAATCCTTTTTTGATGTCGCCCACCTATGCCGGTGTTGGTGATCACATCAAGCTGCGAATCAATGGCCTTACCCAATGGGTGGGAATTGAAGATGCCCCAGATACCCAAACCTTAGCGGTTGATGCCCGTATCGGGAACCGTTCCGGAATCGGTCTGGTCTTGTACAACGATAGCAACGGTAACACACGCCAAAGAGGGTCAAGGGTTTCTTTTGCCCACCACCTCACCCTGGACCGCTACGAGGACGAATTCCTTTCGTTCGGGCTCTCCTACAACTTTAATCAGTTTAGAATTGATGTCGAAAACTTCACCGATCCAAATGGTTTGGCTCCTACGGACGATCGCCGAACCGTCAACCACAACTTTGATGTGGGTGTTCTTTACCGTTTAAGACAATTCTATTTTAGTGCCAATGTGTCGAACATCTTGCCCAAGAACCTGGAGCAATTCAATCCGACCTTTGAGCCCAACACCTTGAGAAACTATTACGCCTATACCGGTTATACCTTTGCGAAGAGAAACCGCAATCTCGAAATTGAACCTTCAGTTTTCTTTCAGTGGTTCGAGAGTGATGGCCGATCCGTAACCGACCTCAACGCGAAGTTTAGATGGCGTTCTTTTGAAGATTACTACTACGCTGGTCTAACGTATCGTTTTTTGAACGATCAGATCGGAAATCCACTCTATATTGCTCCTATTGCAGGATTCAAGAAGAGTAACTTCTATTTCGGCTATTCTTACCAAGTAATTGTCAATGAAATTCTGGGTTACAGTACGGGAACACATGTGTTAACCCTCGGAATGGACTTGTTTCAAGGAATTAGCAACTGCCGATGTACATACTAGACCCCGGATTGAAGGTCTGGCAACAGGTTTTGCACTACCTTCGCAGCTTCTATGGGAATAATTCGAGTCAACACCATTCGGGTCCACGCCTGGCATGGCTGCCTGAAAGAAGAAAGCATCATTGGGAGTGAGTACACGGTCGATGTAGAGCTGGAAACCGACCTGAAACAATCTTCACGCTCTGATCAATTGCAAGACACCGTGGACTATGTTCACGTGCACCAGATCGTAAAAGAAGAAATGGCGATTAAATCCAAATTATTGGAACACGTCGCTCAGCGAATTCTGGATCGTTTTTTCGAAGAACTTCATTTGTTGGACAAGGCACAAGTGGCTGTTTCTAAAATCAATCCCCCGATTGGTGGAGATGTTGCCAGCGTAACCATCGTAATGGAGCAAAGTCGTGCTTCAAAAATCAAAAAATAGGTTAACTTTGTCCCCCATTAGACTTAAGGCATCGTGGCCGAGTGGCTAGGCACAGCTCTGCAAAAGCTTGTACAGCGGTTCGAATCCGCTCGATGCCTCTTTTTTTTCCTCCTTTATTTATCGATTTGCACAGGTGCTTCTTTCTCGAAGCGGTGCAATTTGTCTTTGGGTAAGAATCCCTGAGTGATCAAAACCGTTCCACAGACCACCAACAACACCCCTAGTCCTTTTCGCAAAAGAACAATGCGGTTCTTGGTCAAATAACGCTTGAGTTGTTTGGCTGCTGCAATCTTTACTAAATCCAAGCTGAAGTAGCTGAGGATGATAAACAAGAAGAACAAAAAGATGCGTCCTCCATCGTTGTTTAAAGCCGGACCAATCCACAGCAAGACGCCCAACCAAAACACCAAGACGCCCACATTGATAAAATTGAGTAGAAATCCTTTGACGAAGAGACCCACATAGGATTCTGCAAAGACCTTGTACTTTTCTTTGGCTGTTTCCTTGTTTAAAAAGAGAATAACCCCGTAGACCAGCAGAATCATGCCTCCAAAAACATAAAGTCCTGGCTGATTACTGAGGTTTTCGAGTAGTTGATAGCTACTGAAATAAGCGATCAGAATGAAGATAATATCGGCAAAGACGACACCCAAGTCAAAACTAATGGCTGCTCGGTATCCGCGTGAAGCACTCGTTTCGAGTAAGACAAAGAAAGCTGCTCCCGGTATAAAGGCCAGGACAAATCCCAAAGGGATAGCTGCTTTCAATATCTCCCACATAACTTAGTCGACTCGTTCTATTGTTCCACCAAAAACCTTCTTTTCGTCCATTTTTAAGGGATCCCCATAGACGTAAATACGCCCTCCTGCCTTGACCGAAGCTCCAACATATTCTGTGGAGTAGATTTCGGCTCGACCTCCGGCATTCACTTTCACCGTGGTATACTCGGTCAAGAACTCCTTGGCTTTGTAGAGTCCTCCCGTATTGATCACGATGTCCTGGTTCTTTGCTTTTCCGTTGATAAAGATTTCTCCTCCCGAGACTGCCTTCACCAGCAATTGAGTGACCTGACATTCCAGGGTGATGTTTCCCCCTTCCTGGGCTTTAATCTCGAGAATTTCTTGTTGAAAGGCTGTATCCGATTTGATCTGGGCGTCCTCATTCACATCCAAAACCCGTAATTCTTCAGCAAAATAAACATCGACAAAAGTCTGGTATCCTCCGAAAATCCGGTCGATTTGCATTCTGACCTTTAAAACACCGGAGTTGTTTACAATCGAAACTTTATCACTTCGGTCTCCCCGGATGACTGCCTTGTTTACAGTGGAAGGGATCAGATTGACCGAAATACCATCAAAAGCTTTTACCTCAAAAAAGGGTCGGAGCTCTTTGGTTATCGTCTCGTCTTGTGCCTGTAGACGGGCTCCAAGAAACATCACCAAAAGGCAAATAATGAGTTTGTTGTTATTCATAATCGTTTGTATTGATTTGTTTTTAGCCCCTTGTTCAAATTCTATTCCACAATTGCTTCTTCCAATAAAACAAAATCCAGATGGCGTTTTTCTAAATCCGCGTTTTTCACCCGCACATAAACGACATCTCCTAATTGATACATTTTGCCGCTGCGCTGCCCCACAATGGCAAATTGTCTTTCATCATAAATGTAGTGATCATCTTTAATCTCGCGAATCCGGACCATACCCTCACACTTATTCTCGGCAATTTCAACATAGATCCCCCATTCGGTTACACCAGAAATAACCCCCTTAAAATCCTGATCCATATGCTTCTGCATAAAACGGATCTGCATATATTTTATCGAATCCCTTTCGGCATTCGCAGCCAGTACCTCGCGATCAGATGAATGTCGGCAACGTTCTTCATAGACGGGTGCTTTAACCGATTTTCCGCCATCCAAGTAGTGCTGCAATAATCGATGCACCATTACGTCCGGATACCGTCGAATAGGAGAGGTGAAGTGGCTGTAATAATCAAAAGCCAGTCCGTAATGACCAATATTTTCTGTCGAGTACACTGCCTTACTCATACTGCGAATGGCCAGGGTATCGACCATATTCTGTTCCCGTGAACCCTTAACATCGTCAAGCAATTTATTCAAGGATTGACTGATGGATTTCTTGTCTTTTAAGTTTAAACTGTGACCAAAACGAGAAATCACTCCGTTCAAGGCGAAGAGCTTATCCATGTCTGGTTCGTCATGAATCCGGTAAACGAATGTCTTCTTTTGCTTTCCTATAAATTCTGCCACTCTGCGGTTGGCAAGCAACATAAACTCTTCGATCAACTTATTCGCTGCCTTGGATTGTTTGAAGTAAACACCTGTCGGGTCATTTTCTTCATCCAATTGAAAACGCACTTCTATCTTATCAAAAGAGATTGCTCCCAATTTCATCCTACGTTCCCGCATGATCATCGCCAGGCGATTCAACTCCAGCACCGCTTCTTTGATTTCGTCCGAAACCGTGTAGGCGGCACCCCGAATAGAAACTTCTTCCGGAATTTCGGCTTCTTCTGTTTCTATAATATGCTGGGCTTCTTCGTAAGCGAAACGTTCATCTGAATAGGTCACCGTTCTTCCGAACCACTGATCCCGAATGTTCGCATGATCATCTAAAGTGAAGACCGCAGAGAAGGTGTATTTTTCTTCATGAGGTCGCAAGGAACACGCTTGGTTCGATAGAATTTCCGGCAACATGGGGACCACGCGATCCACCAAGTAAACCGATGTTGCCCGAGCGTAGGCCTCCTCATCCAAAAGGGTGTCCGGTTCCAGGTAATACGAAACATCAGCAATGTGTATACCGACTTCTACCCAGCCATTCTCGAGGCGTTGAAACGAAAGGGCATCATCAAAATCTTTGGCATCCTTGGGATCGATCGTAAAGGTGAGCACCTCACGAAAATCTCTCCGCTTAGCAATTTCTTCCGGTAAAATTCGGGTATCGATATTATTGGCAAACTTCTCTATTTCAGGCTCAAAGCGATAAGGTAAACCGTACTCGGCCAGAATAGAATGAATCTCGGTATTGTGTTCTCCGGGCTTTCCTAACACTTCGACGACCTGACCGTAAGGAGAATCAGCCTCCTCAGGCCAAGCCCCGAGTTTAACCAGAACTTTGTCCCCGTCTTCTGCTCCGTTCAGCGCATCACTCGGAATGAAAATATCGGTATACATGCGGGTATCCATTGGACGTAAAAAAGCGTAAGCATTGGCTTTGTCCACAATCCCTACATAGGTGTCTTTTTTTCGTTCCAACACCCGGTGAATTTGGGCTTCCATTTTCTTCCCCCTTCTCTTGGGTAAAAGAGAAAACTCCACCCGATCCCCGTGAAACGCGCGTCCTAAACGGTTGCCCTGAACAAAAAGATCATCCTGAAAGTCATCTGAAATGAGGTAGGCATTTCCGGAACTGGTCAGATCAACAATGCCTTCAAATTTGTCGCCTCTGCCTTCCAAAACAGCGAACTGGCCCCGGGATACTTCTCGTATTCGATTCTTGGCTTTTAGCTGTCCTAGTCTCTTTATCAGTTGGTTACGACTTTGGGTATCCGTAACTCCAAGTTTCTGAGCAATATCTTTATACGAAAAGGACTTCTTCGGAGAGCCTTCCAGGACCGTAAAAATCCCTTTAGTCAATTCGTTCTTCCGCTGATTACTCGCCCTCTTTTTCCTTTTCGCCATTCACTCAAACTTTGAAGCAAATTACGAATATTCCACCGAGAGCTACCTAAGATTTACTTCACAGCTATTAAACAGTATAAATTCTTTTTCTTCTTTTTTAAAAATGAAATATGATAATGATTATAGCTTGTTAATGAGCGGGAAAACTTTTCTGTTTTTTATTTGGAAAATGGGTTGTCAATTCTTGTGAACAGCTTATCGAAAATAGAAGATCAGTGGATCAAGGAATTAACAAAAATATCAACAAGGCTTGCCTTGAATTATTGACTGTA
>CAZLGZ010000003.1:11377-36635 GCA_964558965.1 uncultured Flavobacteriaceae bacterium | reverse complement strand
CAACAACTTTGGCATTGGGAGACTCCGCTAATTTCATGGTCGCGTCTATCCCTTTATCCTGAAGGATCTTGTCTGTTAATGAAGCACTTAGAATACGGTTCGCATCGGCCTTACCTTGGGCTTCGATTCTTTGCTTTTCAGCCTCCTTGGCTGCTGTAACCAGTCTAAATTCGTATTCGAGGGCAGTCTGTTCCTGTTTTAGTTTACGCTCAATGGCCTCCCGAATAGTTGGTGGCAGGGTCACATCACGAACTAAAATTTCATTTAATTGAATGTACTGGTCATCCACGATATTCTTGGTCTCTACGTAAATTTCATTTTGAATGGCATCTCGTTTGGTGGAGTACAATTGTTCTGGGGTGTATCGACCCACTACGCTACGTGCTGCAGAACGAATAGCTGGCAATAGAATACGTTCTACGTACTTCTCACTTTTTTCCTGGTGGAGCTTTCCGAGAACATCGTATTTGGGCTGAAACCAAGCTGAAGCATCAATTTGTATTTCAAGTCCATTGGACGAGAGAACCTTCATTTGTTCAAAGCGTTCTTGTTGTCTTACTTCATAGACATACACTTTATTCCAGGGCGCCACAAGGTGAAACCCTTCACTCATTGGTGGCTTATCCGTTACAACCCCACCAGCAAAGGTGCGGTAAAGAACTCCGGCCTCACCAGAACCAATGGTGACGGCAGATTTAGAAACAATAATGACACCGGCGATAAATAAGAAAATCACAGGTAAAGCAATTTTGGGCAATCTTTCCATAGTAGTGAATTGAATAAAAAAATAGTGGAATTGTATTTACATCCAGCCTCTGTACTTGCGGACAAACCACTCGCATGCGAGCGCGAGCACCCACAAGAAAAGAAGTGTTTTTACTTGTATTAAAGGTACGACAATTTCCCTGCTTCTCTCTCGCGGGGTAAAGCGAGAATCTTCCAGCAGAGAGGATTTAAAAGCTTCCCATTGGTCGGGGTAAAAAACGCGACCTCCAGTTTTGATCGCCAGGTCTTCTAATTGGTCTTTTTGACTGAAGAGAGCCAGTTGTTCAAAATTGAACTCCAGTATTTCAAAACTCCCCGACAAGGATCTCTTACTGTTTGTTTCGATAATGGAATAGGTGTAATTACCAGCTTCCAGGGTGCTCAGATCCACTTCATAGCGATTGGCCCGGAGGGCTAACGGAATCTCCTGCTTCTTCCCTTCCGTTTCCGTAGTCAAACGGAGTACAAGCGATGCACTGGGGTCGAAGACGAAGGTGGGATCAAAATAGCGGGCCGTGATACGGGACCTCTCCCCTTTTCGGTAACTCGATTCTACTTCGGCGACCAGACGGTTCTTTTTTTGAGAAGCCGAGAGATAACGGATGACGAGCGAGACCGCTTGGTCAAACTCCTCAAAGTTTTGAGAAGTTCTGTAGCTGTGCATCCGCCAGCGCCACAAGCCTTCGGCGCCTAGGACCGCCCGCCTTGTGCCTCCATCGTTCGGAAAAAACAACAAGGGCTGTCTTAGTTCGACTCCTCTAATGTTCTGATTGAACAAAATGTTTGCCGGTTGCAGAAAGTCAAACTCTCCCAAGGTCATTTGTAAAGGCGGATAATCCGAAGGATCAAAACCCGTCCAATCAAAGAGTTGAAAATTATCGGTAGGATTCGCCTGTACATCTTCTTCCTGCCCTAGAGAACGAAACTGATAGGCCGTTTCTCGGCTGTTCACAAAACTCCAGGTGGTCTGGGTACCCCCAATTAACCAATACGGGGTCCCGGAGGTTTCGATATAATCCCAAACCGCACGAAATGAATTTTGAGGCTGGTAGAGCACCAAGACCGAATAATCCGTCCAGCGGTCCGGAGAGCTGTTGGGTTGAAGAAAGTCTACTTCTCGTTGGCCATTGTTTTCAAGGGCTTCTTTCAATACGCCAAGATCGGGATGAGCAATGGCACTGACCAGACCAACCTTTACCGATTCGTCAAGTACTTCTAGCCTTTTGACTTCCGAGTTGTTCGCGGTATTGCGTTCTTGGGATAAGGGAGTTATACGGGCTTCTACCCGTTGTATGCCCGTTTGGGAAGCGGGGAGGTAAAAACGCTCTTTGCCTCCAGTATTTTCTAAAGAATACCTCAGAGCTCTTTGAGCTGATTTGCGTCCATTGACCCAAATCTCTAAGGTGGCTGAGCCCGTGCTATTTCCGGCAAATATCCAAGAGACTTCCAACGGATAATCGTTACCCAAAAAGGCATATTTATTAAGGACCATTTGCCGTACCCGGATGTCCTCGTATTGGGTGGTGTCACCCACAACTACGGGAAGGACAGTAAAAGCCTGGTCCCACTGTCCAAAACCATAACTCGCTCCCGTATTCTGATTCCCATCGGTGAGCAGGGCCAATGCGGTCGGTTCTCCTTTAGAGAGCTCATTCAATTGGCCAATGGCTTTGCCGAGATCGGTTTGTACTCCATTAAACGATAGGGAGTCCTTGGGACGCAGTAAAGAGTTGAAAGAGAAGGTCTGTAAAAGGAAGCGCTCCTTTAGTTCGGAATCTGTTTCGATTCTTTTTTCCCAATCCAGAACCTCTTCCTGACCCCCTAGGGCCATGACCGATTGGCTGTTGTCATAAGCGACAAGAAGAGCCGGTTTGATCACCTCGGATTCAATGCGACTGATCTTGGGGTTAATCAATAAAAGACCCAGTAAAAAAAGAGCACTGGCTCTAAGTAGAGTCAGTGCTATTCTTGTGTTTGTGCGTTCTTTGCGAAACAAGTAAACCCAATACCCCATCAACAGGGATACTACCAAAGAAAGTAGGAGTAGTAAAAGGGTTCCAGCTTGCATACAGGAGGCTTAAGTCAGCATCCCCCCGTCAACCTGCAATACTTGACCTGTGATATAGGAAGACAAATCAGATCCCAAGAATAAGCAGGCCTGGGCAACATCCTCAGGCGTACCTCCTCGTTTTAATGGAATCGCATCGCGCCATCCCTGTACCACTTTTTCGTCCAATTGGCCGGTCATTTCTGTTTCAATAAAGCCTGGAGCGATTACGTTGCAACGAATGTTACGAGATCCCAATTCTAAGGCTACGGATTTACTAAAACCAATAATTCCGGCTTTTGAAGCAGCGTAATTGGTTTGACCTGCGTTTCCTTTGACTCCGACAACGCTACTCATATTGATAATGGAGCCCTGACGCTGTTTCAAAAGGGTACGCTGTACCGCCTTGGTCATGTTAAAGATGGATTTCAGATTGACTTCGATTACCTTATCAAAATCATCCTCCCCCATTCGCATCAAGAGATTATCTCGGGTGATCCCTGCATTATTGATCAGAATATCCAAACCACCAAAATCGTTTAATACGTCAGCAACGAGTTGTTCACACTCGGCAAATACGGCCGCATTACTTTGGTAAGCCTTGGCTTTAACTCCGCTAGCTGTTAGTTCCTTTTCAAGCTCCAAAGCCGGAGCGGCACTAGAACTGTAGGTAAAAGCTACTTGAGCCCCTTCGGCCGCAAATAGTTGAGCAATTCCGCGCCCGATGCCTCGGCTTGCCCCTGTAATGAGTGCTATTTTTCCCTCTAGTAATCCCATATTGGTTAGAATGAGAGAAAGGGGCCTAAACCCCTTTCTGAGTTATTATTTTATTTCTGGGGCTTACCCAAGAACTTCTTTGACTTTTACACCAATTTCGGCAGGTGAGTCCACTACGTGAATTCCACACTCGCCCATGATGCGTTTCTTGGCCTGAGCAGTATCATCACTACCGCCAACAATAGCTCCTGCGTGCCCCATGGTACGACCGGCAGGTGCAGTTTCACCAGCGATAAAACCAACGATTGGTTTTTTGCTACCGCTTTCTTGGTACCATTTGGCAGCATCCGCTTCCAATTGCCCCCCGATCTCACCAATCATAACAACACATTCGGTTTCTGGATCTTCAACCAACATCTGTACAGCCTCTTTGGTCGTGGTTCCGATAATGGGATCCCCTCCGATTCCGATTGCTGTTGTAATACCTAATCCTTGACGGACAACCTGGTCCGCTGCTTCGTAAGTCAATGTTCCGGACTTAGATACGATTCCAACATTCCCTTTTTTGAAAACGAAGCCTGGCATGATACCTACTTTGGCTTCTTCAGGAGTGATTACTCCAGGGCAGTTGGGACCAACAAGCGTACAATCACGCTCATCGATATAGGCTTGAACCTTCACCATATCCGCAACCGGGATACCTTCGGTGATGGTGATAATCACTTTAATTCCAGCATCAGCAGCTTCCATAATGGCATCTGCAGCAAAAGCTGGGGGAACAAAGATGATGGTGGTGTCCGCACCAACTTGCTCGACAGCATCCTTTACGGTGTTAAAAACAGGTCTGTTTAAGTGTGTTTGTCCACCTTTACCGGGAGTCACTCCACCGACAACCTGTGTCCCGTATTCAATCATTTGTTCTGCGTGGAAGGTTCCTTCTGTTCCAGTGAAACCTTGCACGATGATTTTAGAATCCTTGTTAACTAAGACGCTCATTGCTAAATTTTAGATTACAAAAATAGGGGTATACCGCAAATTGAGAAACCCTATTATCTATTCTTTTTAAACTCTTCAAAAAGTTGAGGCAGCCGTTTTAAATAGGCCAGTTGTTTCAACATACTTCTGGATTCCTCCGCTGGACTTCCAAAATAGCTTACCCCACCTTCCAAACTCTTACTCACACCGGCCTGAGCCAAAAGAACGGCCTTGGATCCAATGGTAATTCCACTGGTAATCCCAACCTGTCCCCAAATGACCACTTCATCTTCAATTATGACACATCCTGCAATACCACACTGGGCCGCAATCTGGCACTTCTTCCCTATTTGGGTGTCGTGACCGACCTGGATTTGGTTATCGAGTATACTTCCAGCACCAATAATGGTATCTCCACTGACTCCTCGATCAATGGTGCAACCCGCACCGATTTCGACTTTGTCTTCTATTACGACGCGACCTCCGGAACGAAGGCGGTCAAATCCTTCGGGGCGCTTTTTATAGTAAAACGCATCGGAACCAATAACGGTTCCTGCCTGAATGATCACATCATCCCCGATCACTGTATGATCGTGAAGAACGACATTGGGTTGAATCAGGCAGTTCTTCCCTATAATCACATCCTTGCCTACAAAGGCTCCGGGCTGAATAAGGGTCCCTGCTCCTATTTGAGCTTGGGATGACTGCAACTCTTCCCCCTTTTGAAAAGGCTTAAAGTGCAGTGTTAAACGATTAAAATCGCGAAAGGGATCGTCCGAAATCAAAAGAGATTTGCCCTCTGGGCAGTCCACCTCTTTGTTGATGAGAACAGTGGTGGCAGCCGATTGTAGGGCTTTGTCGTAGTACTTGGGATGGTCAACAAAGACGATGTCTCCCGGTTCTACCACGTGGATTTCATTAATCCCCGTGATTTTGAATTCAGGATCCCCAACAAAACTGCACGAAAGCAGGTCTGCGATTTGCTTTAGGGAATGAGGTTGCGGAAATTTCATGCTAAACGCTTATTCCTTGGCGCGTTCCATATAAGCACCCTTCTCTGTATCGATTTTGATCTTGTCCCCTTCATTAATAAAAAGAGGTACATTGATTCGGGCACCGGTTTCCACTGTAGCCGGTTTGGTGGCGTTGGTGGCAGTATTTCCTTTTACTCCAGGTTCTGTATGGGTCACTTCCAATATAACACTGGCTGGCATATCTACCGAAAGAGGCATTTGATCTTCTGCGTTGAAGATGATGGTTACGACTTCGCCTTCTTTCAGAAGATCCGGAGTGTCCAAAGAGTCTTTTTGGAGTGCAATTTGGTTGTAGTCATCAGTATTCATAAAGTGGAAGGTGTCTCCTTCCGGATACAGGAACTGATAAGAACGCGTTTCTACACGGACGTCTTCAATTTTGTGACCGGCAGAAAAGGTATTGTCAATCACTTTACCAGAGGTCACACTCTTCAACTTTGTCCGCACAAAGGCAGGGCCTTTTCCGGGTTTTACATGAAGAAACTCAATGATTTTATAAATGTCGTTGTTGTAACGGATACACAATCCTTTGCGGATATCAGAGGTGCTAGCCATGGGTGTTGTTTTTTGGGTAAATCAGATATTTTCTAACTGGTGCTAAAGTATCCCTTCATGATACCGCGTTGTGAATCGCGTGTAAACTGAAGGATTTCATCTCGCTCTGGGGTGGCTTCCATTTCGGCTTCGATAATGGCCACCGCCTGGGAGTTGTTGTAATTCTTTTGGTAAAGGATACGGTAGATGTTTTGAATCTCCCGGATCTTGTCAGAGTCAAAGCCTCGACGTCTCAATCCGATGGAATTGATTCCTACATAAGAGAGCGGTTCACGAGCGGCCTTGACGAAAGGCGGTACATCTTTACGCACCAGGGAACCTCCGGTGACAAAAGCATGCCCTCCTACCGAGACAAACTGATGAACAGCGACCATACCGGCCAAGACCACGTTTTCTCCTATGGTGACGTGCCCAGCCAGAGTTGAGTTGTTGCTAAAAATACAGCCATCCCCTACTATACAGTCGTGAGCGACGTGGCAATAGGCCATGATCAGGCAATTGTTTCCAATCACGGTTTTCATGCGGTCGGCCGTTCCTTTGTTAATGGTTGCACACTCGCGGATGGTCGTGTTGTCTCCAATGTGAACGGTTGTTTCTTCTCCTTTGTACTTGAGATCTTGAGGGGTCGCAGAAATGACCGCACCCGGAAAAATACTGCAATTCTTTCCGATTCGAGCTCCTTCCATGATGGTCACATTCGACCCAATCCAAGTTCCTTCCCCGATGACCACATTGTTGTGGATGGTTGTAAAAGGCTCTATGACCACATTTTTGGCAATCTTGGCACCTGGATGAACGTAGGCTAGCGGTTGATTCATTCCTCTTTTCCTTTTGTTTTTACGATTTGCGCCATCATTTCGGCCTCCGAAACCAACTTCCCATTCGCGTAGGCGTAGGCTTGCATATGGCAAATACCCCGTCGAATAGGCGAAATCAGGTCGCATTTAAAGATAAGTGTATCTCCCGGAACCACTTGTTGTTTGAACTTGACGTTATCCATCTTCATGAAAAAGGTCAGGTAGTTCTCGGGATCTGGAACGGTACTCAAAACCAAAATCCCTCCGGTCTGTGCCATGGCTTCTACTTGAAGAACACCGGGCATTACCGGGGCGCCAGGAAAGTGTCCGACGAAGAAAGGCTCGTTCATCGTGACATTTTTTACACCGACTACATGAGAATCAGAGAGCTCCAAAATTTTATCGACCAGCAAGAAAGGTGGACGGTGAGGGAGCATATTCATGATCTTTTTCACATCCATCAAGGGCTCTTGATGTAGGTCGTATACAGGAACTTTACTGCGCTTTTCTGCACGAATCAGCTTGGCGATTTTCTTGGCAAATTGGGTATTCACAAAATGCCCAGGTTTATTGGCGATCACCTTCCCTTGAATACGCATTCCGATCAAAGCGAGGTCACCGATGACGTCTAATAGCTTGTGACGGGCGGCTTCGTTTGGTTGGTGCAGGGTGAGGTTGTCTAGAATTCCATTGGGTTTAACCGAAAGAGATTCTTTATTGAAGGCCTTCTCCAACTTCTTCATGGTGTCCGGAGAAATTTCCTTGTCGACATACACAATGGCGTTGTTCAGGTCTCCCCCTTTGATCAATCCGTGCTCCAATAGCATTTCGAGTTCGTGCAAAAAGCTGAAGGTACGAGCATCCGCGATTTCGGTTTTGAAGTCCGACATCTTTTCGAGGGTGGCGTTTTGTGTACCCAAGACCATCGTACCGAAATCCACCATGGTGGTCACCTGGTAGGAATCTGCCGGAATGACCGTTATTTCACTTCCTGTCGCCTCATCGCGGTAGCTGATGACATCTTTGACGACATAAATTTCTCTTTCTGCTTCTTGCTCTACAATCCCTGCTTCTTCCAAGGCCTGGACAAAGTATTTAGAGGAGCCGTCCATAATAGGAGGCTCAGGAGCGTTAAGCGTGATCAATACGTTATCAATATCCAATCCGACCAAAGCCGCAAGAACGTGCTCTGAGGTTTGAATCTTGACTCCGTTTTTCTCTAGGTTGGTCCCTCTTTGGGTATTCACCACATAGTTGGCATCGGCCTCAATGATGGGCTCTCCCTCCAGGTCAACTCGCTTGAATGCAAAGCCGTGATTGGGCGGCGCAGGGCTGAAGGTCATATGTACTTCCAAGCCGGTGTGCAAACCGACCCCTGTCAGGCTTACCTCATTGGCAATGGTTTTCTGCTTCACTAGGATTCGTTTTTACTTTGAATTGATGATTCTACTGCAAATAGTCTTTTGACGAGTTTTGGTAAGTTCTTGAAGTGAACATAAGACTTGTTGTAGTCTGCGTAAGGCAAGGCTGGTGAGCCCTGAAGAACTTCGTCGTCCTTCACATTACGCCCAATTCCCGATTGTGCTTGTATTTTAACTCGATCCCCAATAGTGATATGGCCGACAATTCCGACCTGACCACCAATCAGGCAGTGTTTTCCTATTTTGGTTGAACCCGCAACTCCGGTCTGGGCCGCAATCGCTGTGTGTTCACCAATTTCAACATTATGGGCAATCTGAATTTGATTGTCCAGCTTTACTCCTCGTCGAAGTATAGTTGATCCCAAAGTGGCTCGGTCTATGGTGGTCCCTGCTCCGATATCTACATGATCCTCCAGGATGACGTTCCCCGTTTGGGGTACCTTACTGTATTCTCCGGATTCATTCGGTGCAAATCCAAAACCATCGGCACCTAGAATAGCTCCACTGTGGATGGTGCAATGGTCTCCAATAACGGTTTCAGAATAGACCTTAGCTCCGGCAAAAAGAGTAACCTGATTACCAATAACTACATTGTCTCCAATAAAGACATTGGGATAAATTTTGACCTGGTCTCCTATTTTAACGTTCTCTCCTATATAAGAAAAGGCTCCTACGTAGGCGCCTTCTCCCATAGTGGACGATTCCGAAATATGTACCGGTTCTTCAATACCGACCTTGTTGTTTTTAACTTGGTTGTAGTACTCCAACAACTTTGAAAACGCTTTATAGGCGTCGTCAACTTTAATTAAGGTCGTGCTGATTCCCTGCTCTGGCTCGAAGTCTTTATTGACAATCGTAATAGAAGCCTGGGTGGAATAAATAAATGAGGTGTATTTGGGATTGGCCAAGAAGGTTAAAGAACCCTCTACTCCTTCTTCAATTTTTGCCAATTTATCGACGGCAATTTCAGGATTCCCATCAATCTCTCCTCCTAAAATGCCTGCAATTTGACTGGCCGTAAATCTCATGAGCGCAAAAGTAAGAAAATTTGTTAAACGCCTTTTTTAGGATAGGCTACATAGTACTGTGACTGCGGAACGAGCAGTTCTTTTGATCCAAAGAAACGACTCAATTCATGCAGATCTTTTACCTCTCCTGATTTAGTCAAAATACGAATTTGCGATGTATTGAGACTGTAAGCCTGATTACTGACTTCTCCTGTGAAGAAAAAATACCCTATCTGAGAAGGATCTAAAGACCATTGAGATGAAAGTTTGGTTTTCTTTTCTTCCCATTTCTCCTCTTTCATCGGTTTGTCCTTAAACCTGATATAGGGGAGTTTACGGTGAAGAATCATTTGACTCATTTTAGAGAGCACGAAATCCGAGTGATGCTGCCACTCTTTTAATGACATGGTCACATCATTGTCATCGAGTTCTGCATAGGTGTCCAGGAATTGATCGGGATCGATGGCTTCTTGAGAACTATTGAGAAAGCGTAATAAAACCGCTGAACCGGGCAAGGATTCTCCTGAACTCAGCAATTCACGGGCTCTTTCCAGGATTCTTTTGAGCAAGAGTTCCGCGACCAAACTCGTTTTATGGAGGTAAACCTGCCAATACATAAACCTTCTGGCCATCAAGAATTTTTCTACGGAATACAAGCCTTTTTCCTCAACGACCAATTGCCCATCAGCAACGTTAAGCATGCTGATCAAGCGCTCTGAATTGATATTTCCTTCGGCAACACCTGAATAAAAGCTGTCTCTTTTAAGGTAATCCAAGCGGTCCATATCCAGTTGACTGGACACCAATTGATTCAAAAAGGATTTGTGGTATTCCCCTTTAAAGATCGCAATCGCCAGATCCAAGCGGCCCTTGTATACTTCATTGAGTTTTTCCATAAACTCCAACGAAATACTTTCGTGCGTACGCTGTCCGACCAAGCTGAATTCTAAGGCATGTGAAAAGGGTCCATGACCAATATCGTGCAGTAAAATCGCAATCATCAGGGCTTCCTCTTCCTCTGCCGTAATCTCGGTTCCTTTAAAGCGCAAAATTCCGATGGCCTTTTGCATCAGGTGCAAACAGCCCAGAGCATGATGAAATCGGGTGTGGTGAGCTCCTGGATAAACCAGGTAAGAAAGCCCCATCTGGGATATTCTTCGGAGGCGCTGAAAATAGGGATGATCGACCAATTCGAAAAAGAAGGAACTGGGCACTCCAATAAATCCGTAGATCGGGTCGTTGAATATTTTGAGCTTACTGGAATTCCCCAAGGCCGTTGTATCTTCAGGGGGTAAATATAGGCGATTGATGAAGAAAATCACGATTCTTTGGGTAGATGACGAAATAGACCTGCTCAAACCCCATTTGATGTTTTTGGAAAGCAAAGGCTACCATGTGCAGACCTGCCAAAGTGGACAGGACGCTTTGGAAGAAATTGGGCAGCATTTCTTTGACATTGTTTTTCTGGACGAAAACATGCCTGGTTTATCGGGTCTCGAAACCTTGACCGAGATCAAAAAGCTGGAGTCCAATCTACCGGTGGTCATGATTACCAAAAGTGAAGAAGAATACATCATGGAAGAGGCCATTGGAAGTAAGATTGCTGATTACCTTATTAAACCGGTCAATCCCAACCAAATTCTTCTTTCTCTAAAAAAGAACCTGGATCACTCGCGATTGGTTTCTGAACGCACGACAGCCAACTACCAACAAGAATTTAGAAATATCGCCATGGATTTGTCTATGGTAAACAACTACCAGGAATGGGTGGAGCTCTACAAAAAGCTCATTTTCTGGGAACTACAACTCGAAAATATTGAAGACTCCGGGGTGTTCGAAATTCTTGAATCCCAAAAGACAGAAGCCAATACCCAGTTCAGCAAATTCGTCGATAAGCAGTACAGAAGCTGGTTTGAAGATGGGCAGGGCCCGGTGATGTCGCATACCTTATTTAAAGAATGGGTCTTACCCGAATTGGATTCAGGACCCGCCCTTTGGGTTGTGATTGATAATTTGCGTTACGACCAATGGTTAGCTTTTGAAGAGGTCCTTGCCCCTTTTTACAGAAAGAAATCGGAGCAAGGCTACTACAGTATTTTACCGACGGCAACTCAATACGCCCGCAATGCTATTTTTTCGGGCTTGATGCCGGCGGATATGGAGAAGAGACATCCGGAGTGGTGGAAGAACGATACGGACGAGGGAGGAAAGAACCTCCACGAAGCCGATTTCTTGGGAGCTCAACTCAAGCGATTGGGTTATGAAGGTCAATGGGAATACCACAAGATCAGCTCCTTAAAACAAGGAAAACACCTGGCTCAAAACTTTAGAAGTCAAAAAGACAATGCCTTAACCGTAGTGGTCTACAATTTCGTAGATATGCTTTCTCACGCCA
Source organism: uncultured Flavobacteriaceae bacterium (assembly GCA_964558965.1). Taxonomy (GTDB): domain Bacteria; phylum Bacteroidota; class Bacteroidia; order Flavobacteriales; family Flavobacteriaceae; genus Aureicoccus. The sequence continues at coordinate 24,922 of CAZLGZ010000003.1, read as the reverse complement.
AGACCGAAATGGAAGTCATTAAGGAATTGGCGGGCAATGACAAGGCTTATCGCTCTTTGACCCTGAGTTGGTTTAAGAATTCTCCTCTACTCGACATTATCGTTCAGGCCCAGGAAATGGGAATGAAACTTATTCTCACGACAGACCACGGAACCATTAATGTTAAGCAACCGTCTAAGGTTATCGGAGATCGAGAGACTTCTTTAAATCTGCGCTACAAAACAGGTCGCAGTTTAACCTATAATGAGAAAGAAGTACTAGCGGCCAAAGAACCTGCCAAGGTACATCTGCCGGCCATCCACATGAGCAGCTCCTTTATTTTTGCCAAGAATGACCTATTCTTTGCTTATCCGAATAACTACAACCACTATGTGAGTTATTATCGAAACACCTACCAACACGGCGGGGTTTCTTTGGAAGAAATGATCATACCTTTTGTAGTTTTGGAGGCCAAATAGGCTTCCTATGTCCTTTACCTATAATAAAATCTTTGGCCTGGAGGAATTGCCTTCCATCGCCAAGGACTTGCTTGAACAAGTTACTTCCTCGGTTATTTTACTGGATGGGCCCGTCGGTGCAGGTAAGACCACACTGGTCAAAGAGCTGATCTGTCTATTAGGGGCCGAAGATCAAGGCCACAGTCCAACCTTTGGACTGTTAAATGAATACGCCACTCCAGAAGGCGAAATCGTCGCTTATCATTTGGATGCCTACCGGCTTCGTTCGGAAGAAGAGGCTTTTGACCTCGGATTGGAAGAATTCTGGGCTAAAAACACCCCTTTTATAATAGAATGGCCTGATAATCTGGGTTCTTTGGTCCCATTGGATACCTTTTTCGTAAAGATTGACTACGCGGAGGGGGGTAAACGGCAGATTCGTTGGTGATTTCTTACAGAATTCGAAGAAACAGCCTATTTCTCCGGTGAACTGTATGAAAAATAGGTTAAAATGCAAAAATAATCGACGAACTGCATTGCCACCTCGCAGGAATCACTACATTTGCTTGAAGTGAATTCATTTATTAACCAAAAATTTAGTTACGATGAACACTAGAAGACTAGTTTTTGGATTCTTGGCAATGGTCACTTTGGTAGCGTCTGCTTTCAGCACGACTATTACCATTGATTCAGACCAAGAACCAGGTCTCAAAAGAAGTAAAATTACTACAAAGAGATAATTTTACTTTAGACTAATTGAAAAGGGCGATACTATTATCGTCCTTTTTTCGTTGCTATAAATCCTAGGAAGGTATAATGAATAGCAACCAAAAGAAAAGTCGGAATATACAAGCGCGTAAAAGGATTTTAATCGAATCCTTTTTGGCCTTACTTATTCTGCTCTCCCCTTTTATTATCAAGCTACACGAATACGTGCCAGAGACGGCAGAACCCTATAGCTTGTTTTTCTTTTCTATCGGAACAAATGGATTTGAAGATACGTCCCTCCATGTATGGTTCCTGTTGACCAAATTGGTTCCATTCTACCTCTGTATGATTTGGTTCTTTACCTGCAAGCACTGGTGGTACCACATTATTTTGATTCCCCTGACCATGTATGCCTTCCAGATTGCTGAATTGTACATCGAGCCAGAATACATTGACAGCAATAGTATTATGTGGTTGTTGCCTGTTTGTATGGTGGTCATCCCTTTGGTATACTTCATTCGTATTAAATTGTATGACAAGCACGTTCACGGAATTGATTTAAAGGCCATGAACGAAGAGCTCACTGTTCTACGCGAAAAAGAGGAACTGCGAATCGAAAAGGAGAAACTCGAAAAAAGAAAAGAGCGCCTGAAAAACATGGGAGGTGTAGGTCTTGAGGCTTTTGACGCGGATGAGCAAGGACCTGCAGGCTCTACAGAAGAACCGGACTCCCTGCCAGTTCCCACAGGAAACTACGACCTCTCTACGGACTTGCCAGAGCCCATCAAAGAAGCCTTAGAAACAACCAAAGAGGTGCAGATGAAGACCTCTTTAAAACCTCCGGCACCCGCGGAAGAATCTGATCCCAAGCAGGAAGAAGAAAAATCTTCTGCCAATGTAGTGATCACATCCTCGCCCAAAACCTTGCGTGAATCACGAAAGGAGCGACGCCAACGATTGGCCCGTGAACGGGAAGAATCTCAAAACCAGGATGCAACTTCGAGCGAAACCGACTCAGACGAAAAGTCAGAAAAGGATCACCCCCTTCCGAAAAAAATGTAAATTTGAGTTAGGACGGATATCGTCTCATCCAGATTACATTCTATGAACCAGTCTTCTTCTCCTTTCAGTAAACAGGAATTACTGCCCCAGGAGGAAACTCTAGAAGTCCTCAAGCAAAAAGGTGAATTATTTATTGGGTTACCCAAAGAAAAACAATACCAGGAAAAGCGAATATGCCTTACTCCTGACGCTGTTAATGCCTTGGTGATGAACGGACATCGCGTTCTGGTGGAGTCCGGAGCTGGTGAAGGAGCCAATTATTCCGATTTAGATTATACCGAGGCCGGAGCCGAAGTCAGTAAGGATACCAAGAAGGTGTTTTCTTGCCCTCTTTTGCTCAAGGTGGAGCCCCCTACCCTGCAGGAGATCAAAATGATCAATCCTCAGAGTATTATCATTTCTGCGCTCCAGATCAAAACCCAGACGAAAAAATACTTCGAAGAGCTCGCAAAAAAGCGGCTAACAGCCATTGCCTTTGAGTATATTCAGGATGAGGATGGTACCTACCCTGCTGTTCGCTCCTTAAGTGAAATCGCTGGGACCGCTTCTGTCCTTATCGCTTCGGAGCTGATGTCCACTTCTGGAATGGGTAACGGCTTGATGTTCGGCAATATCAGTGGTGTGCCTCCTGTAGAGGTGGTTATCATCGGAGCAGGCACCGTTGGCGAATTTGCAGCACGTTCAGCCTTGGGTCTTGGCGCCAATGTCAAGATTTTCGACAATTCGATTACCAAGCTGCGCAACATACAGACCCACTTAAAACAGACGGTTTATACGTCTACTGTACAACCCAAAAATCTCATCAAAGCGCTGAAGCGTTGTGATGTAGCCATTGGGGCTACCCGCGGTAAAGACCGGGCGCCGGTTGTGGTCAATGATGCCATGGTCGAAAAGATGAAGCAAGGAGCTATTATTATCGATGTCAGCATCGACATGGGGGGATGTTTCGAAACCTCAGAAGTCACGGATCACGATAAGCCTACTGTAGAAAAACACGGGGTCATTCATTACGGTGTCCCCAATATTCCTTCTCGCTATCCCAGAACCTCTAGTATTTCAATAAGCAATATCTTTACGCCTTATTTGCTGAAAATAGGCGAAGAAGGTGGGCTGGAACACTCCCTGAGATTTGATCGGGGATTGCGAAATGGGCTTTACGTCTATCACGGCATATTGACCAAAAAATCGGTTGGAGACTGGTTTGGTCTTACCTATAGTGATATTAACTTCTTGATTTTCTGATGGCTTTAGGACGTCGTATTCTCTTTTATCTTTTTGGTGTTGGTTTGGGTTGTGTTTTGGTGGTATTCATCCTAAAACAGAAAAACGGAGGAAAGGCCGTGAAGTACTGTTACCTTCCTAATTGTCGGGTCTTAAAGAACCTGAGAAGTAAACCCCTGGTTCTCAACGAGAATATAAAATCCAATGACACCACTGGAATTTCTGAAGCCCTCCTGGAAGGCGATATTCTGTTCAGTGAAAGTGACACCCGGAAAGAACCTTGTGGTGAATACAAAATTGAGTGGGAACAATACCAGCTGCATGTAGCCAATTGTTCTACCGAAGTAAAAGTGCTCAACTGGGAAGCACTACCCTAATTTTCTTCTTTTACGTTCTTTTTTGATGAGCTCCAATTCTCGGTTGGTCTGACCGGCTACTGAAGTATTTTCTTCTGCGCGTCGAATCAAATAAGGCATGACATCTCTAACCGGGCCATATGGCAGGTATTTAGCCACATTATATCCAGCTTTGGCCAGATTGAAGGAGATGTGATCGCTCATACCATAGAGTTGCCCGAACCACACCCGGCCGTCGTTGTTTTCGAGGCCCTTGACCTGCATTTGTTCGGTTAATTTTATAGAGCTCTGCTCATTATGCGAACCGCAGAAGATGGTGAACACATCCAGGTTTTCCATCATAAACTGAATACCAGCGTCAAAGTTTTCGTCCGTAGCTGATTTACTTGGGCAAATTGGACTTTGAATTCCCTTCTCCGCTGCCCGCTCGTTTTCCTTCTCCATATAGGCGCCTCTAACAGCCTTGATTCCTATTTTAAACCCCTCATCACGGGCCGTTTCACAGATTCTTTTTAGATAAGCTAGGCGGTCGTGTCGGTAAAACTGGATGGTGTTGTAGATATAAGTACCTGTGGTATTGTACTCTCTCATTAACTGCAAAACAAGATCGTCGGCCGCGTCTTGCATCCAACTTTCTTCTGCATCAATAAGAAGTGCGACTTCCTTGCTCGCTGCCTTTTCGGCCGCTTGATGAAAGCGAGAAATGACCCGGGTGTATTCGCTATTCTCTTCCGGGCTCAAGGGCTTTTGAGCTCCCACCTTTTCGTAAAGAGCTATACGTCCGAAAGCTGTTGGTTTAAAAACAGCAAAAGGGATGGCTTGTAACTCCTCTACAAAATCCAAAACCCGCAGTGTTTTTTGCAGGGCGAAATCGAATTGCTCTTCTTCCTCTTTACCTTCTACTGAATAATCAAGGATAGAAGATACCCCATGGTTATGCATTTGCTTTATAATGGGCATACAATCCTCTTCGTCTGTACCACCACAAAAATGATCGAAGACTGTGGCCCGAATTAAACCTTCTACCGGGAGGTGAGCATCCAAGGCGAAGTTGGTCACCGCTGTCCCAATACGAACCAAGGGTTGATTAGCAATTAAACGAAACAAAAAATAGGCACGCTCGAGATCGGCATCTGATTTTAATGCAAAGGCTGTTGCGGTATCCTCAAAATTAAGGCTCATTATTATCAATTTGGCAGGGCGACAAAGATAAGCAGGCTTTCTGTTGAAACATATGCAGGAAATCACTTTAATTTGTCTATCAATACCTTTGTTTTGAACGAGCAGTTTCAAGCCGATATACTCACACCTCCTCTCGCCCAGGCCTTTCTTTCTCAGAAATTGGCTGCCGGGCAGTACAGTTCTGTTTTTGTCCTCTGCGATGACCAAACGGAATTGCACTGCTGGCCTACACTTCAAAAATGGGTGCCGGAAGTTGCGGATGCCCACCTATTGGTAATGAAGTCTGGAGAAATCAACAAAACGATTGAAACCTGTACTACCCTTTGGAAGGAACTTTCTGTGGGCGGCGCTGATCGAAATAGCTTGCTCATTAACCTGGGAGGTGGAGTGGTCACCGACTTGGGCGGCTTTGTGGCCTGTACCTACAAAAGAGGAATTGATTTCATCAATATACCCACTTCCCTCTTGGCCATGGTCGACGCTTCTGTCGGTGGTAAAACAGGTGTTGATTTAGGGGTGTTGAAGAATCAAGTGGGGATTATCCAAGAACCTCTTGCCGTTTTAGTCCTACCGGAATTTTTAAATACCCTGCCGGAGCGTCAAATGCGCAATGGAATGGTGGAGATGCTCAAACACGGGTTAATTGTGGACAAGGGGCATTGGGATGTGCTGTCGGTTGAGAACTGCAGTCAACTAGAGCACATACAGCATTCGATAGAGATAAAAAAAGAGGTCGTTCGAAAAGACCCCACTGAAAAGGGGCTTCGGAAGATCCTGAATTTTGGGCATACACTGGGGCATGCGATTGAATCCTTTCTTTTAAATCATCCCGAGCGCTCCCCTCTTCTGCACGGGGAGGCTATAGCCATCGGCATGATTCTAGAAGCCTACCTCTCTCACAAGGTGTGTGGTTTGTCCTTTTTGGATGCCGAACTCATTAAAAAAAAGGTCGATGGAATGTTCAAAAAGGAGACTTTTACTTCGGATGAAATTGAGGCCATCAGCAGTTTGATGCAGCACGATAAAAAGAATGTATCCGGAAATCTGCGTTTTTCTCTTCTAAAAGAGATTGGTGAAGCGGTCTATGACCAAGAAATTCAAATCGAAGATATCGCAGCAGCATTTGACTACTACAAATCTGCATAGGTTCACTACATAATTCTCTGGCTTCGCAACTATTTAAAAAGGCGTAGGGTATTAATTTCTAGATTAGGAAAGACAAACCCTTACAGCCTACAATGAAACGAGTTTTAATCGACTACAAAAGACTAGACCGCGATGTAGCGGCCCTCTTAATTGATCTTTATCCACACGGATACGGAGACGAAGACATTATTGTGCTCAAAAAGCCGAACGGTGATATTATTGAAGCCGTAGAAGTGAAAACAGCAGATACCCTGTTCTTGGTCAAGATCAGCAAAAGCCTTTCGAACTTCATTGCCAATTTCGACGATACGATCGAAAAAGAATTGGAAAACACCCCTTCAGGTGAAGCAGTAGACGCCCGCCTTAACGAAGAAGAAGCACCGCGAACGGAACAGGACTAACCCAACTCGTTGAAGATCGTGTGCATCAAACGCTTTTTGTCGTTGATGCTCTCTTCTAACGAAATCATCGTTTCTGTCCGGCTGATCCCTTCAATATCATCGATCTTAAAGATAATGTTTTTGGCATGTGTAGTATCCTGTGCACGAATTTTACAGAAAATATTGAATTTACCGGTGGTAATATGAGCAACGGTAACGTATGGAATTTGCTGTAGGCGTTCCAATACAAATTTGGTTTGATGTGTCTTCTCCAAAAAGATACCGACGTAGGCGATAAAGGCATACCCCAATTTCACATAATCCAAGGTTAAGGAAGATCCTTTGATAATCCCTGCCTCTTCCATCTTCTTCACACGAACGTGCACAGTTCCTGCAGAAATCAGGAGTTTCTTTGCGATATCTGTAAAGGGGGTTCGTGTATTGTCGATCAACATATCGAGTATTTGGTGATCGATTTCGTCCAGTTTAACCTTACTCATTTTAATAAACTTTGCAACAAAAGTAGCTAAAGGAGGTAAAAAAAACAGCAAAGCGCGGTTTTTTTTGAATAAACCGTAATAACTTTCATCAAGGATCTGAAACTGAAGCCCTTATTCCGGCTATTTTTTTAACTGAGCAAGTACTTCTTGGATGGCATGCTGATCCTCTGGGCGATTGGTGTGCAGTTCTCGGTGCACAAAAGGAGCGGCATAGAGAGGAGCTACTTTTTCAGGGATAAAATGAAGTTGGCCATTCAGGACTTCCTCCCGGTATTGAAAGCCCATACGTTCCGTACCGTCTACTATAATCCCATCCATGAAGTTTTTCTCATTTTCAGGAATGATTTCGTAGGACGCTGGCCAGTCTGAATCTGGAGAAAGCTGATGAATGTGATCCAGGCAATGAACAAGACTGTAAGCCATTAAACCACGGCATTCTTCTCTTTGGTAATCTAATCCAGCGTGGCCTGCTTCAAATAAAATAGTAGGAACTCCTTTGGATTGAAAATAATCCCCAACACAGTTTCCATTGAACTGGTCGTCGTAACGACCTACCCGATTTCCTATCACCGGATACAAGGCATTCCGCATCGCTACAATTAAATGGGCCGATACTGTTCGACTCGGTGTTTTTGATTTATCGGGGTCTGCCGCTGGAGCGAGAAAGGAAACCTGGGCGGGTTCTCCGCTGGTGCCTGCTCCAAAAATGCTGCGTTGGTCATGAAGATTAAAGCAATAGTCGGGTTGAAATTCTTCAAAACATGTCCTAAGTACTCTGCTTTCTTTTTGGCTTTGCTCTATAGCGTCTCGATTCAGATCGACTTGATTGGCGTTGACTCTGGTGAATCGTTCGGCCCCATCCGGGTTAAGTTGAGGAAGAAGTAAAAAACTGAATTGCTCGAACCAGTGGTGATTCGATCCCGCGCTTTCTAGGTTTTGAATAAGGTCGGCCAAGGCTCGGGTAGTAGTAGATTCGTTACCGTGCATTTGAGACCACATCATGACTTTGGTCGAACCCCTACCCCATTTTAAGGCATAGATCGCTCGGTTTTCTTCTGAACGGCCCATTACTTTCCAGTCCAATGAGGAAACACTGATCCACTGCTCAATGTGCTCTGGACGGATATATCGACCCTGTAGTGGGGCCTTCAGTTTTAGACTGGGATGGGATGGAATCAAGGGTGTCTATGTTTTTGGAAGCAGTAGGAAATACTTAATTTTCCACAAAATTAGAGGAAGTGATTAGAAGCGCAAGCGTTCTTTTGGTTCTGTTGGTATGTTTGAGTTCTTGTGTTGAGCAACCACAGCGAAATTGTAAAGACCACCATACCGGAGACTATTGGGTGATTATTGAGCAAAATGGGAAAAAGGACTCCACCTTAATCTCCAGAACTGAGGAGCTTCAAATTGAAGAATACCAGCAACACAGAGACACCTCCTACGTTCGTTGGCTCAACGATTGTGAGTTTGTATTGCGCATGGCCAACCCAAAAAATAAACAGGAAGAGAAAGCGCTACGCTTTAAGATAGTATCTTCGGATGAGACAAGTTACACCTTTGAGTACAGCTTGGTCAATGACAAAGGAAATCCATTAAAAGGTGTGGCCATTAAAAAACGCTAATCATGTTTGATATATTAACCAGCCCGGATGCCTGGATGGCACTCCTCACCTTGACCTTTCTAGAAATTGTTCTGGGGATAGACAACATCATCTTTATTTCGATTGCTGCCGGAAAGTTAGAAAAAGGTAAGCGCCGCAGTGCGACCAATATTGGATTGGTTTTGGCCATGGCCATGCGTATTGTGCTCCTTTTTGGAATTACTTGGTTAACCGCACTCAAAAAACCCTTTTGGGTCTTAGAACAAGATTGGATACATGGGGCCATCAGCTGGCAAGCCCTGATACTCTTTGCCGGTGGTTTGTTCTTGCTCTATAAGAGTACCAAAGAAATTCACGAGAAGGTAGAAGACCGGGGGCATGACGAAAGAGAAGTCAAAAAAACACGCTCCACCTCCTGGAGCAAGGCAATTGTTCAAATTACCATCATCAATATTGTATTCTCTTTTGATTCCATCCTTACCGCGATAGGAATGACCAACGGAATTTCTCCGGACCCCAATGACGCCTTGATCCTCATGATCATTGCTGTTGTGATTTCGGTACTGATCATGATGTTGTTCGCCAATCCAGTGGGAGACTTTGTCAACAGACACCCTTCTATTCAGGTTCTAGGGCTTTCTTTTTTGATCTTGATTGGATTTATGCTCATCGCAGAAGCGGCCCACCTCTCGCATTTGGTCGTATTTGATCAAGAAGTAGGGAGCATTCCTAAAGGCTATCTCTATTTCGCTATTGCATTCTCTTTAATGGTGGAGTTCCTGGATATGCGAATGAAAAGAAATAAAGCGCCGCAAAAGCTAGAAGAAAAGGATTCAGAATAGGCTGCCCTGTTCTTCTTTTCCGTCTACAGGCTCTTCGTCTACCACTTCAATTTGCTCTGCTGGAGCCTCGGCTTCTTCTACGTAGGGAAGAGATTCCAGTGAATTGATCTTTTTGATCTTCTCAGAAGAGAGTTGGTTTCCGAGTGCTTTTATGCCTTTTAGGGCGATAAACTCTTCTACATTCACCTCTAAAGTAGCTTTTGGGTCTTTCCCTTTAGGTTTAGGAAAGTCTATGGAGATCATAGGGCGCCAATCGGTCGATACCCATTCCAGTTTGGAACCGGGGTGTTCCGATAGAACCAATTCTTCTTTTTCACCTTGTTCAATGAGGAATCTCTTGAGGTAGTATTTCTGCCGCTCACCTTCGTAATAGACTACAGAAATCGGTTTTTGTGGATTCCATTTTTCCAGGACCAAAAAGTCGCTGTCAAAACGCAAATTCATATCGGGTTGCTGCGTCTTGACCACTCCGTTGGGCTGAATGTGCAGCAAGAGGTCTTCCCCTTTGAATGCGCCCAACAGCTCACCACGTCCTTCAGTGTTCAATCGCCCAACCACAGAATCAAACCAGATATTGCGCGGTTTGAGCGTAGAAACCCCGGCCTCTTTGAATTCAATGCGTTTGACCGGATATTTGGAGACCAGGTTTCCTTTAGAAGCCCGTCCTTTGATCAGGACATCCGCAAAATCAAGATCCCACTTTAGTTTTTTAATGCTTCCGGATTGCCGGAGTAAGACCGAGATGATTTCGGCCTCTCCGTTCGGGTTCGCACTAAAATAGAGCACTTCGGCACTGGGCTTGTCACCGGTTAGGGCGTATGCCTTGTCCCGGGTAACCCCCGTAACGCTAAAACGTTTGATATAGGTAGGTCCACCCTTCATGGAACGGTAGATCATATTGTAAACCGTTCGGCTGTCTTTTTTCTTAAAGACTCCGGCATGAATGATGTTCTTGCCAATAAAGGTTTTGGAATCGACCCGTGTCACCATCATTTGTCCATTCTTGGTGAATACGATGATGTCATCAATATCACTGCAGTCGGTGACATACTCGTCTTTCCGCAAAGAGGTCCCGATGAAGCCCTCTTCCCTATTCATATAGAGTTTGGTGTTGCGAATGACCACTTTGGTTGCTTCGATATCATCGAAAACGCGAATTTCGGATTTACGCTCTCGGCCTTCCCCGTATCGTTTTTTCAAGGACTTGAAGTAGTCTACCGTATAGTCTACCAGGTTGTCCAGGTGATGAAGGGTTTCTTTGATCTTTTCGTCCAGGCTCTCAATCAATTGCTGGGCCTTGTCCAAATCGAATTTAGAGATCCGTTTGATCCGTATTTCGGTAAGGCGAATGATGTCGTCCCGTGTGACCTCCCGGCGTAAATTACCGATATGAGGTTGCAGACCTTTTTCGATCGCCGAGATTACGCCTTCCCAGGTTTCTTCCTCTTCAATATCTCGATAAATGCGGTTTTCAATGAAGATGCGCTCGAGGTTAGCGAAGTGCCACTGCTCCTCCAGCTCATCCAATTGAATCTCTAATTCTCGTTTGAGCAAGCCCAGTGTTCTGTCTGCGGAATCCTTGAGCATGCTGTGGACGTCCGTAAACACCGGCTTGTTGTCTTGAATAACACAAGCCAAGGGAGAAATAGAGCTTTCGCAGGAAGTAAAGGCGTATAAGGCATCGATGGTTTTGTCTGGCGAGATACCGGAAGGGAGGTACACCAGAATTTCTACATCGGCGGCCGTATTGTCTTCAATCTTCTTGATCTTGATCTTTCCCTTTTCATTGGCCTTTAAAATGGAATCCTTTAGGGAAGAGGTGTTGGTGCCAAACGGAATTTCTTTGATCACCAAGAGGTTCTTTTCTTTTTGTTCGATGCGTGCTCGGACCCGGATCTTTCCTCCCCGAGAGCCTTTGTTGTACTGGCTAACATCGATGATCCCTGCCGTTGGGAAGTCGGGATACAAAGTGAATGATCTCCCTTTGAGGTAACTGATACTGGCATCGATCAGTTCATTGAAGTTGTGCGGTAAGAGCTTGGTGGATAATCCCACCGCAATCCCTTCCGCTCCTTGAGCGAGTAAAAGTGGAAACTTAACCGGTAAGTGAACGGGTTCCTTTTTTCGGCCGTCGTAAGAGAGCTGCCATTCGGTAATCTTTGGACTAAAGACTACTTCCAGGGCAAATTTGGACAAACGGGCTTCAATGTATCGCGCCGCGGCCGCCCCATCCCCTGTTAGGATGTTTCCCCAGTTCCCTTGGGTGTCAATGAGCAAATCCTTTTGACCGATTTGCACCATGGCGTCATAGATACTGGCGTCACCGTGTGGGTGAAACTGCATGGTGTGTCCAACAACATTGGCGACCTTGTTGTAACGACCATCATCCAGCTCCCGTAAAGCGTGCATGATTCGGCGCTGAACGGGCTTAAAACCATCTTCCAATGCAGGTACAGCCCGTTCCAGGATTACATAAGAGGCGTAATCCAAGAACCAATCCTTATACATGCCGGTGACCCTGGTCAGGCTACCTTCTTCTGAAGTCATTTTGTTCTCACTCATTTTCTTCCACCAAATCCAACTCCACTTTCAGGTTGTCTATGATAAACTCCTGACGGTCGGGCGTGTTTTTGCCCATGTAAAATTTCAGTAATTCTTCTATACTCAAGGCCTTGTCCAGCATAACCGGTTCCAGACGAATGTCTTCACCAATAAACATTTTGAATTCGTTCGGTGAGATCTCTCCTAATCCCTTAAAGCGAGTGATCTCCGGGTTGCCTCGAAGCTCTGCAATGGCTTTTGCCTTCTCCTCATCCGAATAACAGTAGAAGGTTTTTGTTTTGTTACGAACCCGGAACAAAGGAGTTTGTAAGATGTACAAATGGTTTTCTTTAATCAGTTCAGGGAAAAATTGCAGGAAAAAAGTGATCAAGAGCAAACGGATGTGCATTCCATCCACATCGGCATCGGTCGCGATGACAATATTGTTGTAGCGCAAATCCTCCATAGAGTCCTCAATATTGAGGGCCGCTTGCAAGAGATTGAATTCTTCGTTTTCGTACACAATCTTCTTGCTCATCCCATAGGAATTGAGCGGTTTACCCCGCAAGCTAAATACCGCCTGGGTATTGACATCGCGACTCTTGGTAATGGAACCCGAAGCAGAATCACCCTCTGTGATGAACAGAGTGGTTTCCAGACGACGGTCGTTCTTTAAATTCGTTAAATGCACTCGACAATCCCGAAGCTTTTTGTTGTGGAGACTGGCCTTTTTTGCTCGTTCTCTCGCTAACTTTCTAATGCCCGAAAGCTCTTTGCGTTCTCGTTCTGCCTGGATAATCTTCCGCTGAATCGCCTCAGCCGTCTCACTGTTTTTGTGTAAAAAGTTGTCGAGGTGGTGGCCGACAAAATCATTGATATAGGTACGCACCGTTGGTAAGCCCCCTCCCATTTCAGTCGAACCTAATTTGGTTTTTGTCTGGCTTTCAAAGACCGGTTCCATCACTTTAATAGAAATAGCCGAAATAATCGACTTCCGAATATCGGAGGCCTCGTAGTTCTTTCCGTAAAACTCGCGGATCGTTTTAACAATGGCCTCCCGAAACGCCGCTTGGTGGGTTCCTCCTTGGGTGGTGTGTTGTCCATTGACAAAGGAGTGGTATTCCTCGTTGTACTGGGTCCGGCTATGGGTCATGGCCAATTCTATATCATCCCCTTTGAGGTGAATGACAGGGTAAAGAAAATCTTCAATGGAGTTGTTGTCGTGCAACAAATCCTTTAAACCGTCCTTGGACACATATTTTTCGCCGTTAAAGACGATCGTTAAGCCCGGGTTTAGGTAGACGTAATTCTTGAGCATGCGTTCTACATACTCTGCGCGGTAACGGAAGTTTTTGAAAATAGTAGCATCCGGACTAAAGCTGACCAAAGTGCCTCGGCGCTTAGTGGATTCCTTCTGTTCCTCCGAAGTGAGTTCACCGGTCGAGAACTCTGCTGTCTTGGTTTGCCCATCTCGTGTGGACTCGACCTTGAAATGACTGGAAAGTGCATTGACAGCCTTGGTACCAACACCATTCAGACCAACGGACTTTTTGAACGCCCGGGAATCGT
>CAZLGZ010000003.1:0-11277 GCA_964558965.1 uncultured Flavobacteriaceae bacterium | reverse complement strand
GCCTTGGTACCAACACCATTCAGACCAACGGACTTTTTGAACGCCCGGGAATCGTACTTCCCTCCGGTGTTCATTTTGGATACAACATCCACCACCTTCCCCAAAGGAATACCACGACCATAATCGCGGACGTTGACTTTATCTGCATCGATTTTGATCTCGATGGTTTTTCCGGCACCCATGACAAATTCATCGATGCAGTTATCGATGACCTCTTTGAGCAGGATATAAATTCCATCGTCGGCTGAAGACCCATCACCGAGTTTCCCGATGTACATTCCCGGGCGCATACGGATGTGTTCCCGCCAGTCGAGGGAGCGTATATTATCTTCGGTATACTGTGTTTGAGACATTATAGCGAATATAAGCGGAAGTCCCTAAACAGAGAAGGTTCTCAAGGGAAAGTAATCAACAAGAAAAGCCCACCATTGTTGATATTCTGGCGGATCATTTGCCATTGAAAAAAGGAGTCTTAAACGTTAAAACGGAAGTGCATTACATCACCATCTTTGACCGTGTACTCTTTACCTTCCACGCGCATTTTTCCGGCTTCTTTTACTTTGGCTTCACTGCCAAGAGTCACATAGTCGTCGTAGGCAATTACCTCGGCGCGAATAAAGCCTTTTTCGAAGTCGGTATGAATAACTCCCGCTGCTTCAGGAGCGGTAGCTCCGGCAGGAATAGTCCAGGCACGAACCTCTTTTGGTCCTGCGGTAAAATAAGTTTCACGATCCAACAAGGCATAGGCAGAGCGAATCAACTTGGAGGCTCCCGCTTCTTCCAGCCCAAGATCTTCTAAGAACATTTGGCGTTCTTCGTAGCTTTCTAATTCGGTGATATCGGCTTCTGTTCCCACGGCCAATACAAGTACTTCAGCTTGTTCATTCGCAACAGCAGTTTTCACTTGCTCGACATAGGAATTTCCGCTAACCGCGGAGCCTTCATCTACATTGCAGACATACATCACCGGCTTATCGGTAATGAGTTGAAGGGGCTGGATGAATTCTGCCTTGTCTTCTTCTGAGATTTCGAAGGAACGAACCGAATTTCCAGCGAGAAGGTGCTCTTGAAGGCCTTTCAAGATATCGGCTTCTTTTTGGGCTTCCTTGTTCCCCGTTCTTGCCGCACGACCCACTTTTTCCAGCTTTTTCTCGACACTTTCTAGGTCTTTGAGCTGTAGTTCCATGTCGATGGTTTCTTTGTCCCGGATAGGATCGACAGAGCCATCTACGTGAACGATATTGTCGTTATCAAAACAGCGCAGTACATGAAGGATGGCGTCTGTTTCACGAATATTACCCAGGAATTGATTCCCAAGTCCTTCCCCCTTGCTCGCTCCCTTGACCAGTCCAGCAATGTCCACAATTTCGACAGTAGCCGGAATGACCTTTTCGGGTTGGACCAGTTCTTCTAATTTTTCAAGACGGGTATCAGGTACTTGTACAACACCAATGTTGGGTTCAATGGTGCAGAACGGAAAATTAGCACTTTGCGCCTTTGCGTTGGATAAACAATTGAACAAGGTAGACTTCCCTACGTTGGGTAAACCAACAATTCCTGCTTTCATGGGTTCATTTTAAGACCGCAAATATAGCAGTTGAAGACGACTTAATCGTCCGGGTGCATCAAGCTTTGTTTGGCTAATAATTCCTCTACGGTTTCCACACGATCTTCATCGGGAACACAGCAGTCGACAGGGCATACGGCGGCACACTGCGGTTCTTCGTGAAACCCTTGACATTCGGTACACTTATCAGGGGCGATGTAGTAGATTTCGTCACTGATAGGTGTTTGTATCGCATCGGCGTCCACCTGATGACCGGCCGGAAAAACGACCTGTCCTTTCAGGGAAGTTCCATCGCTGTAGCGCCATTCATCAGCACCCTCATAGATTGCCGTATTGGGGCACTCGGGCTCGCAAGCTCCGCAATTAATGCATTCGTCCGTTATAATGATTGCCATAATATCTCTTTTTCGGCCCTATTTTTGTACAAAAATACAGGAGAGAACTGTAGTCTACAAATTCAGAAGTAGTGCAAAAACAGCCAATTACCGTCTTACACGATTGGGGCCGCCTCATTCAACAGTCTTTAAAGGAAGAAAAACCAGCCTTTCTGGAGCTACTGGCCAGAACCAAGGCAGAGAATCCATGGTTTACAGAAGTTTTTCAGAAGCAAGCTCTTACTTATTGGGCAGAGCATTTACACGCTGACCATCTAGAACCCTGGTTAAAGGAAAGTGTGTCTACCTCTACCCCAAAGAATATCGCACTGATTCTGGCCGGAAATATTCCCCTTGTGGGGATGCATGACTTGGTCTCTTGTTTGGCCACAGGGAACCGTGTACTGGTAAAACTCTCTAGTCAAGACCGCCGACTGCTGCCCTATTTAGTAGAATTGCTAGGGCAAGTAGATGCGGAGTGGTCAGGGCGTGTTCAATTTACCACTGAGCGTCTGGGAGATTTTGATGCGGTCATCGCAACCGGAAGCAACAACACCAGCCGATACTTCGAATATTACTTTAAGGATAAACCCAGTATAATAAGAAAGAACCGCAGTTCAGTGGCCGTTCTCTCGGGTGAGGAAACCAATGAGCAGTTGGAAGGTCTGTGCAGGGATATGTTGGACTATTTTGGACTGGGGTGCCGTAGCGTTTCTAAACTTTGGGTGCCCAAAGGGTATGATTTCGGCCGTTTGGGTGATATTCTGGAGCAACAGAAGGGCTTAACGGACCACAATAAGTTCGGTAACAACTTTCACTACCACCGCACCGTCTTGTTGATGAATCAGATCCCTTTTACCGAGATCGGCCCCTTACTCTTCTTAGAGAAGGAAGACAATGCCTCTGCCCTTTCGACCATTCATTATTCTTACTACTCGGAACTCGAAACTGTGGCGGAGAAACTCAAACGGGAAGAAGAAAACCTGCAGTGCGTCGTGGCTGATCAGGCTTATCAAGAGGACCTCCGTTGGGCAACCATCCCCTTTGGAACGACCCAAAACCCGACCCTTAACACCTATGCCGACGGGAAGAACACCATCGATTTCTTATTGTCCCTTTGACTTCGGACTTTTCTATCTTCTGGCAAATGCTGAACTTTACAGCAAAACAGAACCATGAAAAAACACAACTTTAGCGCAGGTCCCTGTATTCTGCCAAAGTCAGTCCTTTTACAAGCGGCGGAGGCCGTGCAAGATTTGGATGGCAGTGGACTTTCGCTAATTGAAATCTCTCATAGAAGTCCGGCTTTTGTATCCATAATGGAAGAAGCCAGGAGCCTTGCCTTGGAGTTGTTAGGACTAGAAGGTAAAGGCTACCAAGCCCTCTTCTTACAAGGCGGTGCGAGCACTCAATTCCTGATGGTCGCCTATAATTTTTTGAATACACGAGGCGGTTATGTAAATACCGGTACCTGGAGTAGCAAGGCGATGAAGGAGGCGGGGTTTTTTGGAGAGGTCCTTGAATTGGCCTCTTCCAAAGACAAAAATTTTGCCTACATCCCAAAAGGATACACGATTCCTGAAGGCCTGGATTATGTGCACTTAACATCCAACAACACCATTTTTGGAACCCAATTCAAGCAATTTCCAAAGACCAACTCCCCTTTAATTTGCGATATGAGTTCTGATATCTTTTCACGGGAACTCGCCTTTGATCAATTTGATTTGATCTACGCCGGAGCACAAAAGAATATGGGGCCTGCCGGGGCTACCTTGGTTGTGGTTAAAGAGGAACTGCTCGATAAAATGGCTCGGGAAGTTCCGAGCATGCTCAATTACAAGACCCATGTGTCCAAGGACAGTATGTTCAATACACCTCCTGTCTTTCCGGTTTATACCTCTCTGTGGACCTTTCGTTGGCTTAAAGAACAAGTAGGAATCGCCGCGATTGAAGAAGTAATTGAGCGGAAAGCGAATCTCTTCTATTCGGAATTGGATCTCAATCCTGTTTTTACTGGTTTTGCCGAAAAGGAAGATCGTTCTGTTATGAATGCGACCTTCGATATTACGGTTGACGAGTTGAAACCGGTATTTGAGAAGGCTTGTGAATCGGCTGGAATCAACGGGATCAAAGGTCACCGGTCTGTTGGAGGTTACCGTGCCTCTATGTACAATGCTTTAGGGATGGACAGTGTCGGTGTTCTGGTCGATATCATGAGTGAATTAGAAAGAAAAGGCTAATGCAGAAACTTAAAATACTGGCCAACGATGGTTTGGCAGAATCCGCTCAATCCTCACTAAAAGAAGCCGGTTTTGAGGTCTTGGATATCAAGGTGGCACAAGAGCAACTTCTGTTCTTCCTCAACCGAGAAAAAGTCGACGTGCTTATTGTTCGAAGTGCGACCCAAGTGAACAAGGAGATTTTAGAGGGGGCCGAAAGTCTTCGGTTGGTTATTCGTGCCGGTGTGGGCTTAGATAATATTGATCGGGTTGCCGCGAAAGAGAACGACATTTTGGTACAAAATACTCCAGGAGCATCAGCCAATGCTGTAGCGGAGTTGGTGATGGCTCACCTGCTCACGGGATACCGAATGCTACATCAATCCAATCGGGATATGCCCTTGGAAGGAGATCAGCATTTTAAAGCCTTGAAAAAGCGCTTTGCCAAAGGCCGTGAATTAAGCGGAAGAACCATGGGAATTATTGGTTTTGGAAGAATAGGTCAGTGCCTTGCTAAAAAAGCCTTTGGGATGGGCATGCGGGTGATTTATTTTGACCGCTCGTCAGAAACAAAAAAAATGGAGCTGGAGTTTGCGGATGGGCAAAAGATTTTTTTTGAGGTCGAATACCGACCACTAAATGAATTGCTTGCCGAATCCGACTGTGTCAGTTTGCATACGCCCAAACAAGCCGATTATTTGATTGGACGTAAAGAGTTGGATCAAATGAAGCCGGGTGCGGTGTTGATCAATGCGGCTCGGGGAGGATTGATCGATGAGCCGGCCTTGGCCGAAAAACTGGAAGCCGGTACCCTTTCTTTTGCCGCTTTAGATGTCTTTGAACAAGAGCCTCAACCCAGTATTGCCTTATTGATGCAGCCCAATATGTCCTTGAGTCCCCACATTGGAGGTTCGACTATCGAATCCCAAAACCGGATTGGGGAAGAAATTGTCGCCCAGATCAAGGCCTTTGCGGAATAAGGAGAGCGTTCTCTGTTTTCGGAATGGTTTTTGTACCTTTTTAGGAGCACAAACATTAACTATATATAAAACACTATGTCAGGAATTTTAGACCTACTCAACAGCAGCGCAGGAAAGCAAATCATCCAAGGTGTTGCTGGACAAACTAATCAGTCCGAAAATAAAACGGCTGAGATTTTAACCATGGCCTTGCCCATTTTAACTGGGGCCATGAAGCGCAACGCCTCGTCTTCAGAAGGAGCGAGCGGGTTGCTAGGGGCCTTAAATGGAAAACACGACGGAAGTATACTCGATGATTTGGGAGGTCTCTTTGGAGGCGGAGTTGACCAGTCGGTAATGGATGATGGAGCGGGTATTCTCGGTCATATTCTAGGAAACCGTCAACCTCGAGTAGAACAGGCGCTCAGTCAGAAGTCAGGAATGGACGCGGGGAGTATTTCACAGATTTTAAAAATTGCTGCTCCTATCCTTCTAGGGTATTTGGGTAAGCAACAACGCAGTCAACAGGTCAGCGAACAAAATGGTTTAGGGGATATGCTCGGAGGCCTTCTAGGCGGAGGGGCGCAAGCCAACCAAAACCAAAGTCTTATCGAGTCTTTATTGGATGCCGATAACGATGGCAGCATGATCGATGATATTGCAGGAATGTTATTAAAAGGAGACAAAGGAAATTCAGGAGGCCTTGGCGGAATGCTTGGAGGTCTTTTTGGAAAATAAAACAGCTTATGAAAAGGGTGAACAATATCTGGAGTTTGATTGTAGTGCTCGTACTTTTTAGTGCCTGCTCATCGAGTAAACAGGTGAGTCAAACAGAGGAGTCGAACGAAAGCACCCCATTAACCATAAGTCAAGCTGAAGAACAGGCTTTTAACGCAACAGGTGAAGGAGAAGTTCGGATCGGAGATGAAGAGAGTGAATACGAAATCATCATCATTGATCCGGGCTTCTACACCTGGTTAAAGTCGATCGCCCGTCCTGAAGGGTATTACGACCAAACTTTTTTAGAAAGCCGCAATCAGCTCTATGTATTGAATTGGAATCAACGGGCTTTGGGCCTTTATAACGCGGACCCCAACTTGTATCTCATGCAAATCAATTACGAGCCGGGAATTGATTACGGTTATGAAGTCAATTACAAGCTTTACAATTACTTTATCTATTTCCAACGCAAATACAAACAGCGCTTAGGGCCTTTCGTTCCTCGAATATAATTCCCTAGTTTTGCAGCTGTTTTAGCGAAGAATGGAGAAGTTAAAAGAGCGTTGGGGAATATCCTCTAATTTTCAAGTTGTTGTCATCCTGGTGGTCTTTGCGGTCACCGGTAGTTCTGCTGCAAAATTAGCTGCGCCACTCACCTCTTTTCTCGGACTGGATCCTGATAATGTCTCCGGATGGATTTATTGGCCGGTACGGGTATTACTCATCTTCCCTATCTACCAGGTACTGTTGGTGGCTTTTGGTTGGTTATTCGGCCAATTCCGCTTTTTCTGGAATTTTGAAAAAAAAATGTTAAAAAGAATAGGCTTGGGCTTTCTATTCCCTGAAGAAAGCTAATTTTAACGCTTATGCATTCGATAAAGAAGTCTTTATTGGTTTGTCTTTTTTATCTCCCCATGGTCCTTACCTTGATCAATGGGCATGAAATCACGCACCTTTTTGACAGTGAAGATTCCTGTGAGGAAATTTGCCTGGTATGTCAGGTGCAGGAAAACCAACAAGAAGAGGCTTTCCTACTCCCTTCTGAGGTTCAGGTAAAAGAGCCTTTTCGCACGCTGGTTCACTTGGAGCCCGCAGTACTACCCTTAACACAATCCGCTTCCTCTTTCAAGGATCGGCCCAATAGCCGCCCTCCTCCTTCCCTTTAGATTCCCTTCATTCAAAAGAATCTAAAGTAAAAAAGCATGCAATTATTTCAGTTGCTCGCTGCAGTAATGTTGCTGTGGGCACCTCCGGTTCAGGATTCAACCTGTACCCTTCAATTTAGCGGAAAAGTCGTGGATTTTCACAGCCAGCTCCATTTGAGCAAGGCCGTGCTAGAACTCTATCGTCCGGGCTCTCAAGAGCTCCTGCAATCGGTTTCGACTACCGACGGGGGTGCATTCTTGCTGTCTGAGCTTTGCCCTGGTAAGTATACCGTGGTGGTCAGTCATCCTGAATGCCGGCCCATCACTCAAGAAATAGTAATCAGGAAGAATCTTTCTCAAACATTTGTTCTGGAACATCATTTCGAAGAGTTGAAGGAGGTTGAAGTTTTTGGAAGTAAACAAAAAGAAGAAACCCGTTCTGCCTTAGAAAGAAAATTGGACGAGGGAATATTGGAGCAGTACAGCTCCGGGACCTTAGGAGAAGCATTAAAAGAAATAACCGGTGTTAACACCTTAAATACAGGAGCGCAGATTTCTAAACCCAGTATCCATGGACTCACGGGAAGCCGGGTACTCATTTTAAATAACGGTGTGCGCATGCAGGATATGGAATGGGGAGACGAACACGCTCCCAATGTCGATATCAACGCTGTGTCGAATGTCACTGTTGTCAAAGGAGCAGCCAGTCTACGGTATGGCGGTGACGCCCTAGGGGGAATTATCCTCCTGCAACCAGACCAATTGAAGATTGATTCTCCTGGGCTTAGCGGTAAGGCCTTAATCTCCATGCAGTCCAATGGACGAGGCGGAACAGTGAGCAATAGGATCACCCAGGTCTTTGAGAAAAATTGGTTTGCTCAAGTTCAGGGTAGTTATAAGATCCTGGGAGATATGGAGGCCCCTGACTATGTTTTGAGCAATACCGGTATCCGTCAGGGAGCAGCGGCCTTGCGGATTGGCAAGCAAGAAATTCAACAAGGAATCACTTTCGATTACAAGTACTTTGCAAGTTCTATCGGTATTCTGCGAGCATCGCATATTGGTAATGTTGACGACTTGATCCGCAGTATAAACAGTGGGCAGCCAGAAGTAATCAATCCTTTTACCTACGAGATAAATGCCCCTAGGCAAAGAGTGACTCACCACTTGGGACGTATCGCCTATTACAAGCGTTTTGAGCGTGTTGGGCGAATGGATTTAAGTTATGATTTTCAATCCAACAGGAGATTTGAGTTCGATATTCGCGTAGGTGACGATCGCAATAAGCCAGCCATTGACCTTGAGTTGACCACCCACACTATTCAAGCAGATTTCAAAAAAGATTCTAATCCCAACAAGCTTTGGGAGGCTGGAATTCTCGGGCGATACCAAGAGAATTTTCCGAATCCGGAGACGGGGGTGCGGCGTCTAATTCCCGATTATCAAAGGGTTGAAGCGGGGGCTTATTTAACTCATGTCTATCGTTGGAAAGACAAGCATAGTGTAGATCTCGGAGTCCGCTACGATTACAGTCAGATCGACGCAAAAAAGTTTTACATCACCTCCCGTTGGGAAGAAAGAGGTTATCAGGAAGAGTTCGGGGATCGGATCATCGAGGATTTGGGAACCCAACTCTTGGTTAATCCCATATTGGATTACCACAATTACAGCTGGAGTGCAGGATATCAGTTTAAACCTGACAATGACAGCGAATTCCGATTGAACTTTACATGGGCACAAAGAGCCCCCAACCCCAGTGAATTGTTTAGTGATGGTCTGCACCACTCTGCTGCTCGAATAGAATTGGGGGAACTGAGAATTCAAAGTGAACAATCCAAAAAGCTAACGGCGAGTTGGCAACAGTCTTCAAGTTCTTGGAGTTGGATCATTGAACCTTATATAAATCATGTAAATGATTTTATACTACTGGAACCTACTGGTGTAGAATTTACTATTAGAGGAGCATTCCCCGTTTGGAGCTACCGTCAAACCGATGCCCTGTTAGCCGGTCTGGATCTGCAAATTGAAAAACAATGGCATCCTCGTTGGACTTCCATTCACCAATTCAGCTACCTCTACGGACAAGATCAGAGCCAAGGTATTCCTTTGATCAATATGCCTCCAATCAATACCAATCACCGCTTGCAATTCAATCTTCCACAATGGCATTCCTTCAAGTTTGAAGTGCAAGGGGAATACGTATTCCAGCAAACGAGAACACCTGCCAATATTGAAGTGTTGTCACCGGATATGCAATCCAATGTACTACTCAGGATCAACGATGCTCCAGATGCTTATGCCTTGTTGAGCGCACAGGCCAGTTGGCAGTGGCCCTTGGCAAAGGGCAGTGTTCAATTGAGTTTGGCCGGAACAAACCTGTTAAATACCCAATTCAGAAATTACCTGAACCGTCAGCGATTCTTTGCGGACGATTTGGGCCGAAATATTCAATTACAATTAAAATTCAATTATTAATTCCTTAACTATGAAAACCATTTCAAATTCCTTTTCAATGAAAAAAGTGGGTGTAGCCTTGTCTATGGCGGCTGCTCTTGTTTTTACTTCTTGTGATAACGATGATACTCCAGATCCAGTAAATGAAGAAGAAGTAATCACTACCCTTATTGCAACTCTTACTCCAGCCGGTGGTGGAACAACAGTTACTTTGACCTATACGGATCTTGATGCTGATGGACCAAATCCTCCAGTTGCAGAAGTTTCTGGTAACCTGATGGGTAACACCACGTACAACGGTGTTATTCAGGTTTTGAATGAAACTGAAACTCCAGCGGAAAACATCACCTTAGAGGTATTGGAAGAAGCAGACGAGCACCAGTTCTTTTTTGAGTTCACTGGATCTATCGCGGGAGCAACGGCTACCGATACTGACAGTATGGGAAATCCCCTTGGTGTAACTTTTGACTTGACTACAAATACAGCGGGAGCTGCTTCTTTGAGCATTGTTTTGCGTCACGAGCCAACAAAGCCGAACAACGGATTGGCTACAGCAGGTGGTGAAACCGATATTCAAGCTGATTTCAACAACATCATCATTCAGTAATCTTTGATTACAAATTAAGTACTGCCTAAACCAGAGGTGAGTTCACTTCAAAAAAAAGAGCTGTCCAACGACAGCTCTTTTTAGTTCCTTATAATTTCAATTAGACTTCAACCGTCTTCTTGTCTTTTCCTTTATCGCTAACCACGAAGGTATAAATCCACATCAAGGTGAACGTCGGAATGATATCCATCCCAGGGATCAATTCTTCTACCGTAGCAAAAATACCGGCTGCTTTACCCGCATTTCCTTTGTACATCTTGGTCATTAACCAACCTGCGGTAGGTGCCCAGATCACATCGATTACCTCTCCAACGCCCGGAATGATGTAGGAGATCATGCCAATGCCATCGAATAAAAGACTTAAAAGAAGATAATTGATCTTGTTTTTCTTGAACTGTACCATAAAGGAAAAGTAGAAAAACAAATCGACATTTAAAAAAAACGCCTTTTATTTTTGGGTAGCCTACTCTTCTGTGCGCACCAGATCCGTAAACAATTCCTTGATCTTTTTCACTTTTGGATCAATGAGGATTTGGCAGTATGGTTGTTCCGGATTTCGGTTGTAGTAATCCCAGTGGTCGGACTCGGCTTCATAGAACTCGGAGGCTTCGCTGATAGCCGTAACAATGGGTTGGCCGAAGACCTGATGAGCCTCTAGGGCAGCAATCACCAACTCGGCCACTCTCTTTTGTTCAGCATTGGTGTAAAAGATTTCGCTTCGGTATTGGGTGCCCACATCGTGCCCCTGCCGATTAAGCGTTGTTGGATCGTGCGTCATAAAAAAGACTTCCAGCAACTGTTGGTAAGTAATTACTGCGGGATCAAACTCAATTTTTATTCCCTCAGCATGCCCGGTGATTCCTCGGCAAACCTCGCGGTAGGCCGGGTTTTTGATATGACCTCCCGTATAACCGGAAACCACTGAATGAACTCCTTTTAGACGCTGAAACACCGCTTCGGTGCACCAAAAACAGCCGTTGGCTAAGATGGCAATTTCCATAGTTCGTTTTGAATAAAGATTACAAAATTACGAATCAATTTTTCTGCTTGCTATAGTCTGAACATCTTGATTTTCCTTACTTTCACAAGGCATATGATAGAGGCGAAAAATTTACAGAAATCCTTTGGCGATGTTCAGGTTCTCAAGGGTGTTAGTCTGAGTGTAAAGCAAGGAGAAATCGTTTCCATTGTTGGAAGTTCGGGTGCTGGGAAAAGTACTTTGCTTCACATAT
>CAZLGZ010000002.1:0-42235 GCA_964558965.1 uncultured Flavobacteriaceae bacterium | reverse complement strand
TTGTTGATGAAATCCGATTTGATTTCTGAAATCTGTTTCTGCCGAATCAGCTGATAAATCGCACTGACAAAAGCCAACACAATGACTAGTGTAAAGGCAAGAGACAAGATGGCCATACCCATAATGCTGCTAAGCAGAAAACCTCTTTTCTTGGGAAAGTTCAGCATCAGCGCAAAGGCTGTGTTTGAATCAATATCCCTAAAAATGGGGGCCTTGTAATCTGCATTTTGGTTGTACTTGAAGTACTGAGACTTAATGCGCGTCGGGTAGCCGTCACTCACAATCCCGTATTCGTAATCCAAATCAAGACCGAGGCGCTGCAATTCATTGCTGATCAATAAATCCAACTCCTGGGTTTGCACCCGCTCGTGAATGGGCTTCGCCTTGGCGTATTGCAGAAAAACGTCGTTCATCATCAGGCGTTCGCCTTGAGACAGGTTTCCGATTTTCTCCCAACGCTGAATAGGCAATAATTGGGAGGGCTTGCCATCCAGGCCATAATCCTCGCGGAAAATTGCTTTGGTCCGTTTACTGGTGTAGGTGCTGATCGATTGATCTACCGCTTGCGGGTCAGATCCATCCGTAATTTCACCGTTTTCAAAGAGCGTAGAATTGACTTCGTATTTTTCTTCCAAAATGCCGTGCGAATAGAACATGATTTCATTGGAGCTGATATCGCGATCAATGAAGAAAATGCTCTGGAACTCCTGAGATTCAGGACGCACACTATCTACCAGTTCAGATACCTGACTGTAGTAGTCCTGCAACTCCCTCTGCTCCACTTTCTCAACAACATTGTTGAGCACTTCTGCCACTACATTGGAAAACTGTTCTTCGTTGTTCTGCACCGAAGTTCTGATCCAGTACCCCTGCACAAAAATGATGCCTACTAAGGAGAGGCTCATTAAAACCACAAGAAGAACAAACAATTTCTTGTTCATTAAAGTAAAATTAGACATTTAACATTTAGAGCTTTGGCGTTTAACCAATCCTTAACAGAAATGTTAAAATTCAAGGAGGAAATGTGTTTTTTATCGGGATTTCGTCGCCTGCTGCAGGTAGTACCTATGTAATTGTTCCACCCGAGAACGGCTTACTTCGAGGTCGAGGTTTTCGATGACTGCATCAGCTAGTTCTCTTTTCACCTGATCGGGTAATTGGGCATTCATCCGCTCCCTTACCCCCTCTTCTGTCCAGCCGTTTCTACTTATAACTCTCTGTATACGAACATCTTCAGGAGCCACAACCAAGAGGGTTTCGCTGTATCGATCCGCGGCTTCATTTTCAAAAATTAAGGCTGTTTCCTGAATCACATAAGGATAATCCTGGGATTTCACCCAGCTCAAAAAGTGCTCACGCACAGCCGGATGCACCAAAGAATTTAGTTTTTCCAGGGCTTTTTCGTCTCTAAAGACGCGCTGAGCCAGCCAGGTTTTGTTTAAGCTTTCACCCGAATAAACCTCCTTTCCAAACTCCTTTATAAGGGCTGATCGCAAAGACACAGAATCATGCATAAGGGCTTTGGCTTCGGCATCTGAATCGTAAACAGGTACTCCCAACTCTTTAAAGAAGTGAGCAATGGTGGACTTTCCACTACCAATGCCTCCCGTAAGTCCAATAATGTACATGATGAAAAAGCTTACTGAGAATTGCGAATCACCCGTACACGTGCCGGAGTGATGCGGACAGATAAAATACTGTCTGGCTGTTTGGTCAGGCGCAGAGCCAGACTGCTTGCTGTTCCAATTTGACTAACATCAGAAATAAAGGTTTCTACCTCAAAATCACTGGCCTCTAATTTCTTAAGATTCTCGGGGCGACCACGACGAATGAGCGACACCTGTGTGGGTAACAATTGAATGGCCACACTATCGGGTATACCTTTTCGACTGATATCAACCTTAATTTCTTGCTCCGAAAAACGATCAATCTCACCCTTCACTAAGACCGTAGACACCGAGAGCTTGCTGTTGACCAGAAGTTCAGGATGCAACAAGAGGCTCTTTTCTGAAAAATCATCCGAAATATTCTCGAGGATAATTCGCTGGGTTGCTATCTCAGTTGTTTGATTGAGCTCGCTGGCTGGACCTTCAATTTCGACTGAATCCGGTATGACCACCACCTCTCCGTACAAACGGTAATTCTGAGTAACCGAAAGTTCAAGGTTGGGGCGAATGGGCACTGTCTTGCGGATGAGCGGATAAGCCCCGATAAACAGCGTATCGTTGTCAAGCTCTAGCTCTAAAAGAGAAACGGAATTCGTCAGCTGCTTTTCAATTTGTGCACTGAGTTCGGTTCTGGTCAGGTAATACAGACCCTCTTGCTCTGTTAACCCACTGAGATTAATCTTAAGTTCTTGCTGCCCAAAACTCCCCGTTAAAAACCGAAAACCCGAGGCCCTCAGCTTAAGTCGAAGTTCTTGCTGTAAGCCCTTCTCTAGAGCCACTCCTTCCGGTAAGCTTTCAAAATTCAAGTCAAAAAGTGCTCGTGATTCGTAAGTCTCGGAGAGATTACTCACCAGCCAAATCATAAAGGAGCAGGCCAAAAAGACCGAAAACATGCGTGCTTTTCGCTGGTTGATTCCTTCTTTAATTTTATTTAGCACCTTCTCTCTTTTTGAATCGAAAAAGCTCAGGCAATAGGTGCTCTGGGCTTTCTTTTCTAAATGTAAGTAAGAATTTGGATTTTAAAAACCCCCAGCCGTACCCAATCAACTGGGCATTCACCGCGTAAACAGACTGCAAAGCAATCTTTAGAGAGCTGGTTGTGGCCAATGCGTGAACAAAAACAGCCAAGCCGTATCCAATCACCAGATAAAGTGGCCCGTAGAATCCAAGCAGAGCCAGGATCATAGCAGTCACCCCTCCCAAGAGGTACATACTCGGTAGCCAAAAAACAAGTCTCGCTGAAGCAGGGTGCCATTGACTTAGTAAGGGACGGGCCAGACCAAAGAGATAGACTTGCTTTAAAAACCCCTCGGTGTCGATTCGGCGTTTATGGTAGACAAAGGCGTCCGGAAACAGGCGACTTTGATGCCCTTTATGGAATATTCTCAAACTCAAATCAGGATCTTCTCCCGGATGAAGGTCTCCAAACCCACCCGTTTCACGGAATAATTCGGATGAAATACCCATGTTGAAGCTTCTGGGCTGAAAGCGACCAACACTTTTCTTCCGACCCCGGATTCCTCCAGTGCTCAAGGGGCTTGTCATGCTGTAGCTCACCGCCTTTTGCCAGGAATTAAAATCTTTTCGTGCCCGGTCTGGCCCTCCGAACAAAGGACAATAGTCCGCAGTCAACTCTCTTTCGATTTCCTTCAGGTATTTCGGAGGAAGAATGCAGTCAGAATCCAGAATGATAAAGTAATCCCCTTCGGCTTTGGACATCCCAAAATTGCGGGAGTCCCCCGGGCCGGTGTTCTCTTTAAAATGGTATTGGACTGGAAATTTGGATTGGAAGGACTCGGCTATCCGCCGAGCATCTTTGGTGGAGCCATCTTCGATGACCACCACCTCGAACCATGGAGGTGACTCCTGCACCTCCAGGCTCTTCAGTAGTTCTAATAACTCTTCTGGACGGTTGTATACCGGAATTACAATTGAGTACCGGCGGGCACTCATGAATCAGCGAAAATATCGACTACTTCCTGGCTCACTCCTGTATTGGAGAAACCACCGTCATGAAATAAGTTTTGCATGGTCACCTTGCGGGTCAAATCAGAGAAGAGACTCACCGTATAATCCGCGCACTCCGCTGCCGTAGCATTTCCTAGTGGAGACATTTTTTCGGCATAATTGATAAAAGCATCAAATCCTTTTACTCCTTGACCAGCTGTAGTCGGAGTCGGGCTTTGTGAAATAGTATTCACGCGAACCTTCTTTTCTTTGCCGAAGAAGTAACCAAAACTTCTGGCTACTGATTCCAGGTAGGCTTTGTTATCGGCCATATCATTGTAGTCCGGGAAGGTACGCTGAGCAGCCATATAGGTCAGGGCTACAATACTCCCCCACTCATTCATGGCATCGGCCTTGTAAAGGGATTGCATCACTTTGTGAAAAGACAAAGCGGATACATCCCATCCTTTGGCTGTAAAGTCATATTTCTCATCGGTATAAGCTCTCCCCTTTCGCACGTTTACCGACATACCGATAGAGTGCAATACGAAATCCAATTTACCTCCCAAATGCTCCGTAGCTTGCTCAACCAGCTGGGCCAAGTCCTCTTCGCTCGTCGCATCAGCAGGAATGCCAATGGAGTTGGTTTTTTCTGCCAATTCGTTGATTTTACCCATGCGCATGGCGATAGGCGCATTGGTCAACACAAACTGACCCCCTTCTTCGAAAACGCGTTCAGCAGTTTTCCAGGCGATGGAATTTTCGTCAAGCGCTCCAAAAATGATCCCTTTCTTTCCCGATAATAATTGATTTGCCATAGTGTAATTCTCAATTTTGAGCCGTAAAGATATCTAAATTCAACGGTCGACGGAGTCCTGAGTCGCAAGTAATTCTTCTGCGTGACGAAGAGCTGTTTCGCTTCTGTCTTTGCCACTAATCATGGAGGCCAACTCCTGCAAACGTTCTTCACGCCCAAGAACTTCCACGCCCGTGAAGGTTTCTCCTCCTGATTCCCGCTTATAGACCTTGAGGTGTTGCTGACCTTTAGCCGCTACTTGAGGCAAGTGGGTAATCACAATAATTTGCATAAAACGCGACATGGTTTTCATGATACGCCCCATCTGATCGGCAATCTCGCCAGAAACTCCCGTGTCAATTTCATCGAAGATCAGGGTAGGTAATTGTTGATGTTCAGCTAATAGGGCCTTGACCACCAGCATAATTCTGGAAAGTTCTCCGCCAGAGGCTACCTTTTTTAGACTGCCGAAATCTCCTCCGACATTGGCCGAGAACAGCCATTCAATTTCTTCTTTTCCACCAGCCAAGAAGTCATCACTCGCATGAAACTCAACCTTAAACTGCGCAGAGGGCATACCCAATAAACTCAAGTCCTCGCTTAGCTTCTGCTTGAGTTGGGGCACCACGGTTTGTCTCTGCTCAGTCAGCTGAGTCGCCAGATTTTCGAGACGTGTCTTCGCTTCTTCAATCAACCCTTCCAGCGCTTCAATCCGCTGATCCAAATGAGCCGTATCGTCCAGCTCGGTAGCCAAGGCATCTCGCTTCTCGACAAGGGCCGCAACATCATCCACCAAGTGCTTCCGCTGCAAATCTAAGAGCAATTGCAACCTCTCGCTTAGCCATTGTTGGCGCCCAGGATCACCTTCCAGTTGATTGAGTTGATTCTCGGCCTCTACGGCCAAATCATCCAATTCTATATAAGAAGATTCGAAACGTTGAGCGAGTTCTTCAAAACGCTTACCCAAAGAAGTCAAGCTATGGAGCGCTCCTTTATACTGGGCCATTTGATCCAAGACGCCACTGCCTTCGTGCTGCAATAGTTGCTGAAGACCCGAGAGAATCTCGCTGATTCTCTCCTGACTACTGAGCAGTTCGTACTCTTCCTCCCATGCCGATGGATCGGCCTGATCCAAATTAGCCTCTTCCAATTCTTTGAGCAAGAAGCTCTTGTAATCTTCTTCTTGTATTTTTTCTTGTCGCTGAAGTCGCTTTTCCTCCAACTCTTTTTGCAAGGCCTTAAACTTCCGGTATTCGGCTTGGTAAGCGGTCAAGGTGGGGAGGTTTCCGGCGAATACATCGAGTACCTGACGCTGATAGTCTTTAGAAAACAAATCCAAACTCTGGTGTTGGGAGTGGATGTCAATCAGGTGAACGCTGAGCTGTTGTATTTGCTGAATGGGTGCCGGTGTATCATTGATAAAGGCGCGGGATTTTCCGGAAGGAAGGATTTCGCGTCGAAGTTGACTAATGTCCTCCCAATCCCAGTCGTTTTCTTCAAAAAGTGACTGCAGTGGTAAATGACCAATCTTAAAGCTGGCTTCAATGATGCATTTCTTGCCTGGATCTCTTAAAACAGAGGTGTCTGCCCGCTTCCCTAAAACCAAAGAAAGGGCGCCTAGTAAAATGGACTTACCTGAGCCTGTTTCCCCGGTTAGGGTCGTCAAGCCCTGTTCCCAATCCAATTCCAGAGAATCAATCAAGGCATAATTCGAGATGGACAAAGAATGCAACACGCTTCGCTAAGTTTAGTCTTCAAAGATAAAAGAGTCTGAAGAATTACAACTTACAACAAGCGACTGAAAAAGGTCGTCAGGGACGAAAAATTATTTGGAGATTTTCTTCCAGGTATCCGAGTAAAATGGAGCTACCCGATTCAGGGTTTCGGTCAATCGGACCAAGTCTACCTGAGGCCCATCCGAAAAAATACTTCGAATTTCCTCTGACTTGGCGTCAAAGAATGTCTGAATCAAAAAGGCGTTTGGTCTTCTTTTGATCAAGGTTTCAAAAAGCCGAATACTTCCGGCAATTACCTGCTTCCCGGTGCTGTTGTTATCGGCCATGATATCCAACCCCTTGCGGTGGTAATTATAAAGAGCGATGCGGTATTCTCTGAAGGTGTTTGACAACAAATTATCGACCAATTCAAAACGAGTGCGTGATCCCGTTTCTTGCTGCCAACCGGCGAGACCGTTTCCTTGTGCCTGAGTGACAATTCGCTGTGCTTGACGGTAATAAGGATCTCCTCCTTGCAGACTAAAGGTATCTGCGTCTAGACCTAACATGATGTAGACGTAATAAGAAACCACAGCGATCAGGTTGGATTCTAGGTTATTCGGGTTATACACCAAGGGTTCAAATTCCTGGTAACGGAAATTGAAATTCCCATCCCGGTAATTTAAAATGGGACTTTGATACGAGGTATTGTAGACCGGTCGGTTACTCTGCAATTGGATACTGGCTTGGAAGCGATCCGAATCATAAGCCGTAACGTTGATAAAGATTCGGGCCTCTAAGCGTTCCTGTTCTTTATAGGGGCGGTTGGTCCACTTCGTCTTGTTTACAAAATCCGTAAGGGAGCGCTCTAGTGTCTTGAAGACCTGTTGGTTGGTTTGGCTAACCTGATCAGAATTAACCGTTATCAAACAATTGAGTTCCTGCGCATTGGTCGTGTTGATGACCAATAAAGCCACGAGAAGTAGAGTAAAACGGACGCTAATTTTCATCGAGTCTCTTTTGAATTTCGTTCCAAATGTCCTTGGCCACGGCGGCCTTTGGCTTCAATTCGAACGGAATTTGCCTCTTTTTGTTATCCAAAAAGGTGACTTTGTTGGTTCCGGCCCCAAATCCGGCACCGGCGTCTTCCAAAGTGTTTAAAACAATTGCATCCAGGTTCTTACGCTCGAGCTTAGCTTGAGCATTTTCTAAGCCATTTTCACTTTCCAGAGCGAATCCCACCAAAAATTGATTGGATTTTTGTTCCGAAAGGGTTTTAAGGATATCGGCTGTACGCTCCAGTCCAATAGACCAGTCTCCGGCTTTCTTTTTGACCTTTTGATCGTGTACTTGTTCCGGACGGTAATCTGCAACTGCGGCAGAGGCAATAAAAACGGTTGAAGCGTCAAAGTGCTTTAAACACTGCTCTAGCATCTCCGCTGCTGTTTCGACCCGAATAAGTTCAATCGAAGGATCGGGATTGGGCAAGCTCGAGGGTCCACTGACCAAAATGACACGAGCCCCTCTTTTTGCGGCTTCTACTGCTAAAGCATAACCCATGGTGCCCGTACTCCGGTTACTCAAAAAACGGACCGGATCAATGGGTTCCCGCGTCGGTCCGGCGGTCAAGAGAACCGTTTGATTGCGTAAAGGTGCCTCTGACGCTAAATGGGTCTTAATACGGGAAATCATAGTTTCGGGTTCAGCCATACGGCCTTTGCCTTCTAGACCACTGGCGAGTTCCCCTTCCTCGGCCGGGATCTCGATATTTCCAAAAGACTTGAGCTTTTTAATAGAAGCCTGAGCCGTGGGATGGGCATACATGTCCAAATCCATGGCTGGGGCAAAGAAGACCCTGCATTTGGCAGAAAAATAAGTAGCCAATAGCAAATTATCGCATTGACCGTTGGCCATCTTAGCTAAGGTGTTTGCCGTAGCTGGGGCAACGATCATCAAATCAGCCCAAAGGCCCAGCTCGACGTGGTTGTTCCAGTCGATCTTGCCTTCTTCTTCATTGATGAAGTCGGTATGTACCGGGTTTTTGGAAAGGGTCGCCAAAGTAATCGGTGCAACGAACTCAGCAGCAGCTTTGCTCATCACCACCTGGACCTCTGCCCCTTCCTTAATTAAGAGACGGATAAGAAATGGAATCTTGTAAGCCGCTATTCCAGCCGTGACCCCAACGAGTATCCGTTTAGACCGGAGCATTTACTCGTCTTTCTCTGTATTGCGGTGGTAAATCTTGTCGTTCAACCATTCTTCAATGGCCAAGGCGTGTGGCTTAGGTAGTTTTTCGTAAAACTTAGAAACTTCGATTTGCTCTTTGTTTTCGAATACCTCTTCCAGGCTGTCGCTGTAGGTAGCAAACTCTTCTAATTTTTCAAGCAACTCCTTTTTAATCTCAGAATTGATCTGAATGGCTCTTTTGGCAGTAATGGAAATAGCCTCATAGATGTTCTCTGTAGGAGCATCAAACTCGTTACGGTTAAAGGTAATGGTTGAGACCGGTGCTTGTGATGACTTTAAATCAATCATACTTATTTCGACAAATTAGTAACTAACTCTTGTTCCTTTTCCAGAGATTCCAAATGGGCTTGTGCCTCCTTGGAGTATTTTGTTTCCGGAAAATATTTAAATAGTAAACGATGAGCCTCCTTGGCTTCGTTTATGCGCTCTTCCTTTTTTTGAATCGTACTATTCAAAGCGAGGATAGTCGCTGATTTAAGTTTGTAGTAGTAGGCGTCTTCTCTAAACTCTGAACCAGGGTGTTCGATCAAGAAGTTATCCATGGCGGTAATAGAAGAGATCAAGAGAGGAAGGTTAAATTCCCCCAATCGATCAAACTGCTTCGCAATTTCAAAGGCCTTTTGTTCTTTTTTACGCGTCAACTCCAACGCCATTTCATTGGCTTCATTAAAGTATTCCGATTCCGGGAAACCGTTGATAAAGTCCTGCAATTTAGACAGGGCCTTGTCCGTGTCGGTCTGGTCCAAAGAATACTTTGGCGAAAGCATATAGTAACTCTTCGCCGTGTAGAAAGCCGCTTCCTGCTTCTTGTCTGAATTCGGGTAGGACTTCAAAAAGCGTTCAAAAGAATAACCTGACAAATAGTAGGATCGGTTCTTAAATTGGGTAGACGACAAAAAGAACATTACGCGCTCCCCTTGAGGTTTCCCTTGGTATTTGGGTGCGATCTGCTCAAACAAGCGCTGAGCTCTTTTAAAATCTCCTTCGTTGTAGTAGCGCTCGGCCAATTCGTACTTCTCTTTGATGTCCGTACTTTTTAGAGCGTTTTGGTACTCGTTACAGGAGCCCAAAAGGATGGCCAAACAGCCGACTAACAGAATATACCCTTGTTTTTGAAGCATTTTGCAAAGTTAAGATTTCACCTGAGATAAACAATACAGCGAAAAATAAACTCCTTTCGCAAGCTGAGCAATTTTTTTAGAGGCCTTTAACGCCTAGAGCAGGTTCTTGATCTGTTGGTATTCTGCAGCGATTCGCTCTTGTAAATCACTTGAGGCGGGCACTAAAGGCAAACGCACCTGCAGTCCTCCAATTCCCAATTGCTGAAGCAGGGCTTTGACCCCGGCCGGATTTCCTTCTTCAAAGAGCAGCTCGATCAGGTTCAAAAGGGTTCGGTGAATACGGTTGGCCTTCTCTATATCTCCGTCAAGTGCAGCACGAACCATGGCCCCTACTTCTTTTGGCAAAGCCTGACCCAAAACACTGATCAACCCTTTTCCTCCTGCAAAAATGGTCGCCGGTGCACTGATATCATCCCCCGAAATCAACAAGAAGGAGTCCCGGGCATCCCGAACGATTTTGGTCTGCTGCAAAGGATTGCCTGAAGCTTCCTTAATTCCGATCAAACTCGGATACCTGTTGGCTAAGGCAGCCGTTGTAGAGGCTTCCATGTTGGAAGCCGATCGACCGGGCACATTATATAAGAGTATAGGTAAAGGTGCGGCTTCGACCAAGGCGCCGTAATGAGCAAGTAAACCTTCCTGTGTCGGCTTATTGTAAGCAGGATTGGCCGATAAAAATGCACTGTATCCTTCTAAATTGAAATGTGGTAGTTCTTCGATCATCTGCTGGGTGTTGTTTCCACCATACCCCAACATGAGTGGTAAGCGCCCTTTATTGGCTTCGCGAATAATGTCCATTACCCGCTGCTTTTCTTCCCGGTTAAGCGTGACCGCTTCTCCGGTAGTGCCCAGGGCAACCAAATAATCTAATCCGCCATCAATGCAATGCTCGACCAGTCGAGACAAGGCTTGATCATCAATGTTGTAATTGTCTAAAAAGGGGGTGATTAGTGCAACACCTACTCCGGTCCACCCTCGTGCATCAGTATTCTCCAAGTACCGTCAAGTATTTTTTTAGTTCCAGTTTAAATGCCTCAATTTCTTCCAGAGTGGTGTCCAGGATCAGGTCATTTAACCGGTTGTCAACTTCAGCGAAGCCAACACGTAGACGGGCGGTAGTACTTAAAGTGAGTAGTTTGAGCAACAGGGTCTCTCTTTCGTAGTAGTTGATCAACACATCGTATTCTCGGCTTAAAAATTCAGTGACGTGGCCGTTTTCAATCTGGCCATTCCAACCGAGATCCCGATCGGTAAAAAACTGAATACCGAAAGGTGATGTTTTGTCGTACTCTCTTTTGTAACCAATGATCTGCACTCCATTGGGGCGCAACGCAAAATCGTTGCGCAAACCATAGAAGGTGTCCGCTTCAGGGAAGTTATCCATATCAACAATGATCCCAATGCTGTGTAAGCCTTTGGTTCTGTTGGTCGGTTCTTTCGGTTGGGCGATGAGCTTTTTAAGAAGTTTGCGTCCCGAATTAACCTTCAATTTTTCCTGAAGCGCCCTAAATACCATCTGGTCTTAAAATTTACGGATTCCTCCGGCAGTTTCTAGACCGCCGAAAGCTGTTGCGAAGGTAAGATAAGTATTGTTCATAAATTAAGAGAGATTTGTGCGTTTTCTAACGGATTTTCTCGGATTAACGGTGCTTTCGCCCTACCAATAAAGAATACAAACAGACCATTCACACCTTTCTGCTTACCCCCTTTTTTGGTTTCCTTATATTAGAGGAAAGATTTGGTATGCAATACATTCAGTCCTTTACACTAGCCGTCGGGATTTCATTGATGGCTCTGGCCTGCGGAGGCGGAAGCTCCGAAGGTGTTCCCAATTCCGAAATTTCCATGGTTGAGGAATTTAAGGCTCCGTCAAATTCGCCTGTTCAAGAAACGGATCAAGTGGCCCCCTCTGAACGTATGCTCATCCGCAATGGTCGATTGGAATTCGAAACCGAGAATCTCGAGGCCACCAGCCAGCAAATCCAGTCCGCGGTAAAGAAGTACCAGGGGTATATGGGTTCTGAGCAGAGCTACAATACAGAAAGAAGACAATCTACAACCGTCAACGTACGTATCCCCTCCCATTCTTTTGATGGTTTTATTGAAGATATTTCCAGCGGTGTTGAACAATTTGATGTCAAAGACATCAGCGCACGAGATGTCACTGAAGAGTTCCTGGATGTGGAAGCCCGGATGAAAAACAAAAAAGAATTGGAAGCCCGATACCAGGAAATCCTCAAGAAAGCACAGAACGTGAAGGAAATTCTGGAGATCGAACGCGAAATCAACAGTTTGCGAAGCGATATCGAATCCATGGAAGGCCGACTGAATTACCTCAAGAATCAGGTGAGCCTTTCTTCCATTCAGATCACGTATTACAAAGAAACCCCCAAGGTCACTGCCTTTGGCAAAGAATTCAGCAATGGATTCCGTTCAGGCTGGAGAAATCTGGTCTGGTTTTTGGTTGGCTTAGTCAACATCTGGCCTTTCCTTTTGATTATTGGCCTTTTTATATTTGGATTTAGCAGGTACCTGCGAAAAAAAAGAAAATAAACCAATGAAAATCAACCGCCTTTTATCCCTTTTACTGCTGCTAGGAATGTTTGTGCACCTCTCTTGCCAATCCCTGACCAAGTCACCTCAGGATGGCACAACAACGGAGGAGGGTACGACTGATCCCGGAGATACTGAAGGCTCCGATGACGAGCCTGATCCTGAGCCGGAACCGGAACCCGAGGAGGATGTTCCGCCTTTGGAAGTCTTTTTTATCGATCAGGAAAATCTACCAAACGACGCCGGTGTGGCGGGAACCTCCTACACCGCCCAAGTTTATGTGCTCGACAATGTCTCGGAGCGCCGCTATGGGCCGTTTAGAGGAAGTACCTTTCCAAATTCACAAGAAAACCCAGTCGGCTCTGACCGCCCAAACCGAGTAGCCGATGGGCCCCACTACTTCAATAACCTCAATGGCCACAAAGGACAAACCCGAAAGGGCCTGAACATGGTTGATGTCGACGCGGTTCGGATTGTTCCCGGATACAGTTGGACCCTAGTCAATACCGTAGTGCAGTATGCCAATGTTCACAGCGGCTTTTCGGATAAAGGGAATTACAACAGCCGTGGCTCACAAGGTTGCCCGACCATTCATCCTGATGAAGTCGATAACTTTATGGATATCTTTGATTTTAGCTTACCCAATTGGGAAAACCCACCTCAATTCACCTTGGGGACTTCCGAAGGTATCGTCTACATTTTCAGAGAAGATGCAACAACCCGAAATCAGTTAATCAACGAAATTGAATCTATCTATGAATAAGCTAGGAACACTCTGTCTGTTACTTCTCTTTATTGGCGCCCCACTAAAGGCTCAAGAGAGAACAGAAGATCAAAAGAAAAAGGACTCCGTCCGTCGTCCTTTACTCAATGATCTGCGAAAAAAAAATGCGGTAAAATACAAGGAAGCAAGGAATCGCCTGCGCACACAACCCAAGTCTGTTCAGGTCTATCGTTTTCAACGCTGCACGCCCTGTGATACCCGATTCGTGGCTTCCCTTTTAAAGAAGGACAAGTTGACTAAAGCCGAAATCCGAAACCTCATCTGCACCAATCAGCCCAAGTGCCGAGCCAATGCGGAATTCAGAGAAATATTTAACGAGGTCATTCACAAGGCTATCGCCAGCGTACCCGATCGTTTCTATGACACCTATGAAGAAGAGGGTCAACGCAAGTATTTAACGGAGCTGGATGAAGAAATTCTCAATCCGAACGATGATCGAATAACGAATGAAGCCGTTTTGAAAAGTCTGAAGGCCCGACTCCTAAAGCGCGCGAACAGTGCGAACCAGCCGGTGATGCTCAAGCGCCTCGAGGGAAAACTAGAAAGTCGTATTCAACTAAGAGAAGCCGATTTAATCAAGCGCAAAGCCCTGATTCGTCAGCAAGGAGGATAGTTTTAAGCCTTCAACATCGCATAAAATTCTTGTTCAGAAAGCAGAGGAACGCTTAATTTCTCTGCTTTTGCTTTTTTACTCGGACCCATTTGATCCCCAGCCAAGACGTAGCTTGTTTTGGAACTAATACTGGAGGCGATACTGCCTCCATGGGCTTCTACCATCTCTTTAATCTCGTTTCGGCTGTGATCAGTAAATACTCCAGAGACTACAAACTTAAGACCCTCCAGCGTATTCCCTTTTGACTCGCCGCCTGCGGACTCTTGCACCTCCCACTGCAATCCTTGTGCTTTCAAGCGCTCGATGCGGGAAAGGTTCTCTGCATTACTCAAAAAGCCCACCACACTTTGGGCGATTCGCGTTCCAATCTCATCAACAGATTCTAATTCTTCCTGGCTGGCCATTTGTAAGGCGTGAATGGATTTAAAATGGCGGGCCAGTTTTTTTGCCACGGTTTCACCTACAAATCGGATACCCAAAGCAAAGAGTACTTTCTCGAAAGGCTGCTTCTTCGATGCCTCTACCCCATTGACCAGGTTTTCGGCTGATTTCTGAGCCATTCGCTCTAAGGGCAATAAATCTTCTACCTGCAATTGGTAGAGATCTGCGTAATCACTGATCAAACCAGCCTGAAAAAGTTGCTCCACTGTTTCGGACCCGATTCCCTCTATATCCATTGCTTTTCGTGAAATAAAGTGCTGGATCTTACCGGTAATTTGAGGTGGACAAGAAACCTCATTCGGGCAGTAATGCTGTGCCTCACCCTCTTCCCTAACCAAAGGGGTTCCACATTCCGGGCAGTGCTCTGCGTAATGTGTCGGTGTCGATTCTGGTGTTCGTTTGGCTAAATCCACGCCTATGATTTTGGGGATGATTTCCCCTCCCTTTTCCACATAAACCCAGTCGCCTACGCGGATATCCAGTTTGGCGATTTGATCTGCGTTGTGCAAAGAAGCTCGTTTAACCGTGGTTCCAGCCAACAAGACAGGCTCCAGTTGAGCCACAGGAGTAATGGCCCCTGTTCGCCCCACCTGGTAGTGAATACCTTCTAGGCGAGTGAGGGCTTGTTCGGTCTGGAATTTATAGGCTACGGCCCATCGAGGAGCTTTTGAGGTATACCCCAACTCCTGTTGAATTCGTAAATCGTTTACCTTAATCACCACCCCGTCAGTCTCGTAAGGCAGATCTTCTCTCTTCTGATCCCACTCTTCAATAAAGGCATAGACTTCGTCCAAGTTCTTACAAACGACCCCCGCTTCAGGAACTTTAAATCCCCATTCACGCGCTTGCTGAAGTAGACCAAAGTGGGTTCCCTCTTCTTGTCCAGGAACCAAAAGATGGTAGAGCAAACAATCGAGTGGGCGTTGCGCCACTTGGCTGCTGTCTTGCAATTTGAGACTTCCAGAGGCCGTGTTGCGGGGATTCATATAGGGATCTTCCCCTGCTGCGATTCTGGCTTTATTTAACTCTGCAAAGCCGTCGCGGGTCATGATGACTTCTCCCCGAATCTCAAATAGCTCTGGACTTTCCCCTTGCAGTTTTAAAGGCAGGGATGCAATGGTCTTCATATTGGCCGTAACCTCATCTCCCTGTTCTCCATCTCCCCGGGTGACTGCTCTGAGCAATTCACCATTTTGGTAAGTCAGGTTTATCGAGGCGCCATCGTACTTGAGCTCACAAGTGTACTCCAAAGCCGGAAGGCCGCTGAGCCGTAAAAGGCGATCTTCCCATTGCTGAAGTTCTTCTTTGGAATAAGTATTGTCCAAAGAATACATTCTATTGAGGTGCTTTATCGTCTGGAAGTCTTTGGTAATTTGACCACCTACGCGTTGGGTGGGAGAATTGGGATCGTAAAATTCTGGGTGTTCTTTTTCCAGATCCTGCAGCGTCTTTAAACGTAAATCAAACTCCCGATCCGAAATAATCGGCGCGTCTTTGGTATAGTACAGGTAATTGTGCTGATGCAATTCTTCCCTCAGCAATTG
This sequence comes from uncultured Flavobacteriaceae bacterium, assembly GCA_964558965.1. Lineage (GTDB taxonomy): Bacteria > Bacteroidota > Bacteroidia > Flavobacteriales > Flavobacteriaceae > Aureicoccus. Next base: position 26,807 of record CAZLGZ010000002.1, on the reverse strand, counting down.
GATGCGCTGTTCAATCTCATTCATGACCTAAAATTAAGGGATTTGGGCTCGGATAAAACGAGCCTTGCCTCGAAAATCAGCTTTGGATTCGATTCCCGTGAACCCCATTTCTTTCAGTAGGGACAGAAGGGGAGCCTCCTTCAAAGCGTTAATTTCAAAATACAATCCTCCACCGGGATACAGATGCTGTTTTGCAAAAAGGGCAATGGCTCGGTAAAAAATCAAGGGATCTTCGTCCGATACAAACAAGGCCGCATAGGGCTCGTATTCCTTTACCCTGGTCGCCATGGATTCTGCTTCGGATTCCAGGACATAAGGCGGATTAGAAACAATGAGGTGGTATTTGGTCTGGTGTTTCCAATGCTCCCCCAAGACATCTTCTTGTAGAAAGTCGACACGCACCCCGAGTTTATCTGCATTGACCCGAGCCATTTGGAGCGCCTCCGGTGAATAGTCTATCGCTTTCACCACACTCTCCGGGAATTGTTTAGCCAATTGAGTGGCTATACACCCACTGCCTGTACCTACATCAAGGATGTGCAAAGGCGGGTGCTGCATTGACTCGGCGGCCCCTAGTTCATTTAGGAATAAGGCGGCCCACTCCACCAATTCCTCCGTCTCTGGACGTGGGATTAAAGTCGCTCTATTTAGGTCGTATACATCACCGAGAAAAGAAGCATAACCCAATACATACTGAATAGGCTCACCTTCTTTAAGTTGACTCAGGGCATTAAAAAAGAGGGTTTCTGTCGGTTTATCGACGGTGTAACCTGGATCCATCACCAAAGCGAATCGCGCCAGGCCACAGTAATCCTCCATCAACCAGGCAAAGGCCGTCTTGATCTCTTCTAAAGGCATGACGTCCGATAATTCCTTTAAGAAAATCTGCTCTATATCTTTTAGAAGCACTAATCCAATGTTTTCAATAAATAAACCGGGCAGGAATAATGACCCGTATTTCCCAAAGGAGCATCGATGTATTCAAACCCATGACGTACATACAATTTCTGTGCGGCCTTCATGTAGGGCATGGTCTCAATATACACTTGTTTATACCCTAACTCCTTGGCAGCTTCCAGGCATTTATTCATCATCAGATCCCCCCAGCCTTTACCGCGTGCGGCAGGAGAAAAGTACATCTTTTGCAATTCGCACACTTCGGGATTGGCATTGGGTAGCGAACCAATACCCGCTCCTCCAACCAGCTCTCCCTGGGATTCTACCACAAAATAGTCTCCTTTCTCTTCTCTATAGGCTTCGGTTAAATCGTCCAAGGCTTTGTCTTCATAAGCTGTTCCTACCTTAGGGACATTCAACTCTTCCAGAACAGAACGGATTAAAGTCGCCATTTTTTGGTTGTCCTTGGCTTGAATAGAGCGTAAAACGGGGGCAGAATTATCAGGCATTATTGCTGTATTTTTGGGCCTGTGAAGATACAGGAAAAATTCATGAAGCGCTGTATACAGCTCGGGCGAATGGGCTTTCCGGCCGCCTCTCCAAACCCCGCAGTCGGCTGTGTTATCGAATGCGATGGGCAGGTGATCGGAGAAGGATACACCCAGGCTTTTGGGGGGCCTCATGCCGAAGTAATGGCCTTGTCTTCCGTAAAAAACCAAGACGTGCTTTCTAAAGCCACGATTTATGTGAGTTTGGAACCCTGCAGCCATTACGGTAAGACTCCCCCTTGTGTAAATAGGATACTTGAATCCGGTATTCCACGAGTTGTGGTGGGGATATTGGACCCCAATCCTCAGGTGGCTGGCCAAGGGATTCACCGCTTGCTGGAGGCGGGTCGCCAGGTTCATGTAGGCGTTTTGGAAGAAGAAATTCGCAGTGAATTGCGCTTTTTTTTAACAGCGCAAGAACAAAGAAGGCCCTACACCATATTAAAATGGGCACAGAGCGCAGACGGATATATCGCTCCTTTGGCCTCTACCCGATCCGAAAAAGCTCCGGTTTGGTTGACCAATCGAGCAGCTCGACAAAGAGTTCATCAATACAGAACAGAAATTCAATCCATCCTTGTCGGTTGGAAAACAGCGGAAGAAGACCAGGCCCAATTAACCGCTAGAGATTGGTCTGGCCCTTCCCCGAGGAGAATTTTGATTGATCCTCAGAGAAAAACCAGCCCTCACTCTCCTATTTTTGATCAAAGTGCTCCCACCACCATTTTTGTCAACGAAGGAATGACCCACGCTGCTCCAGCTCCTATTGAAGTTGAACAGATCCGAGGCTCTGCAGAGGAGCTTCCCAAGCAAGTCGCTGCTTATTTACACCGTAAACAGTGCAACAGTCTCTTGGTGGAAGGAGGCGCTTTCACTCTGAGCACCTACCTCCATTCCGGTCAATGGGACGAAATTCGCCTTTTCCGTTCTCCTGTTGAATTAGGGGATGGTATTGCTGCTCCTCAATTTGAAGCGGATTTCATCCGGCAGGAAGCCATCGGAAATAACCAATTAGAATTCTACAAAAACACCCAAAACAGCTTTCTTATATGATAACCCAACCCGAAAAAATTCGGAATATCATCTTTGATTTCGGCGATATTTTTATCGATTTAGACAAACCGGCTACTCTGAAGGAACTGCAGCGTTTTGGGTATGATCAACCCACCGAAGAAATGAGTCAACTGGCCATGGCTTACGAAAAGGGTACCGTAAGTACTGCTTTTTTCGCCCAAGAACTCCAACGCATGATTCCTCAGGCTCAACCGAATCAAATACAAGACGCCTGGAATGCGATCCTCAAGGATATTCCGGCTTACCGATTGGAATTTCTCAGAAAGCTAAAAACCAAACAACAGTTCGAGCTCTTTCTACTGAGCAACACCAACGAATGGCACATCGATTTCGTAAAAGAAGCTATGGGAAGGCTTGCTTACAAAGAATTTAAAGGGTTTTTTAAGGGTTTTTACCTTTCCTACGAAATGGGCATGCGCAAACCGGATACAGAGATTTATGAACAGGTTCTAAAAGAGCAAGGCTTGCGTCCTGAAGAAACTCTGTTTATAGACGACACAAAGGAAAACACGGATTCCGCTGGACTTTTGGGTATTCAAACCTGGCACTTACAGGTAGGACAACAAGATATTATTGACTTACCTAAACAACTAGACCATGCTTGATCTTCTATTTAGCGTCCTCAGCTCCGCCTGCATTTTTATCGCATTTAAGCTTTTTCCCAAATACAAAGTATACACGCTTTATGGTATTATCGTGAATTACGCCACGGCGGCGAGCTTGGGGTTGCTCTTTTACTTTCAGGAAGAACAAGCGGTTTGGCCGGAGTCCATGCCCTGGATTTGGGGCTGTCTTGTCCTCGGGGTTCTCTTTATTGTCATCTTTAATTTAATGGCGAGAACGGCCCAAGAAATTGGGGTAGGAATCGCCTCCGTAGCAACCAAAATGTCCTTGGTGATCCCTGTTCTCTTTGGGTTGATCTTCTTAAAAGAAACGGTTTCAACGATGCAAATAGGAGGAATTGTTTTGGCTTTGGCTGCCGTTTATATGATCACTGCACCAGGAAGTACCAAACAGTCAGTATCTTCTAAAACACTTTGGCTCCCTCTCTTGATTTTCTTGGGTTCAGGCGTGATTGATACCAGTATCAACTTTATCAGAGAAGGTTATTTGACCGACTCCTTGTTCCCCCTTTTCTCTTGTCTGGTCTTTGCGGTTGCTGCTGTCTCTGGGATCGTCTTTTCTGGTTTGCAAAGGGGCCATCTGCCCCGCCCAAGGCTCCGGGATCTTGCTGGGGGTATTGCCTTGGGTATTCCCAATTACTTCTCGATTTACTTTTTACTTCGGGCGTTGAATAGGGATGATTGGGGCAGTGCAACGATCTTTACCCTAAACAATGTGGCCATTGTCGTCCTTACTACACTCATAGGTATATTCCTTTTTAAAGAACGCTTACGTCTTATGCAAAGTCTGGGAATTCTTCTGGCCTTAACCAGTATTGTGCTCTTGGCCTTATAGTGATGGTAGAAGAAGTAGCCTTTTACACCATTGAAAATCAGATCGGTCCTGTAGAACTTAAGGAGCGTAAGAGCAAATTCCTGGGATTTGCTTTTCCTGTTCAAGATGAAGACGATATTCAGCAGGCGTTGAGTAGTTTGCGCGAGCAGCACCCTCAAGCCAATCACCATTGTTACGCCTGGAGATTGGGAAGAGATGACAATCACTTTAGGGCGAACGATGACGGAGAACCCCGTAATTCTGCCGGTATGCCCATTTACCGTCAACTCCAAGGCCAAGACATCACCCAAGCCTTAGTGGTGGTTGTGCGGTACTTTGGAGGCACCAAGCTCGGTGTTGGAGGCCTTATACAAGCCTACGGGGATTGTGCTGCAGAAACCCTGAAAAGCGCTCATAAAATACCCTATGTTATCCAGGAGAAATGGACTTTGTACTTTTCGTACGATCAACAGAGTCGTGCCGATCGGTTGGTACATTCTGTTGGAGGAGAGATCCTGCAACGGGATTTCGGCACCGAATGCCACTACCTCGTCCGATTCGCTCAGTCTCAATCTGGTCGTTGGCAAAATGAAACGGCTAAATACCCCCCTCTTCGATCCAAGCAGGTGGATTAAGATTGCTGCGCTTTTAATTTTTCCATTAAAAAATCCGGACACCGCACTGGACTAAAAGTGGACTTATCCATAAAGGCCAAAGTGGTTTTTGCTTCCACCAAAAGTTCTTCTTTTTCGTTCAGGATTTCGTACCCAAAGGAGATGCGAACCAGTGGCATTTGGAGCAGGTAGGTTCGCACGAATAAGCACTCGTCGTAATAAGCGGATTTTTTGAAGTCCATCTCGGCCTTTATGACCGGAAGCAACCATCCCTGCTCTTCTAAATCCCGGTAAGAAATACCCAGACTTCGGAGCCACTCGATGCGGCCCATCTCCATGTATTTCAGGTAGTTAGCATGGTAAATAATCCCCATTTGATCTGTTTCACCGTAGCGCGTTCTAAGACTTATTTCGTGGGAATACAGGGTGTTACGTGACATTTAGATTATTGTTAAGGGAAGGTTTTGAGCGGGTCGATAACTTCTGAAAAAAAAACAAATTATTCAATGAGGTAGCCGCTTTTTTTTTCAAATTATTGTTTACATATTTGCCTCATCTCATTCGGAGATGCCCCCAACAAGTTTTGAACCATAGGACTTACTCACTAACCACCTAATTAAAGAGATTACGTGTATGACTGCTTCTGCTACTTCGGTATGGAATAATTGTTTGGCTTTTATAGAGGACAATATTCAGCCGCAGGCGTTCAAAACGTGGTTCGAACCAATCAAACCGGTTCGGCTTACGGAGAGCGCATTAAGCATTCAGGTACCCAGTAAATTTTTCTATGAGTGGTTAGAGGAGCACTACGTTAAGTTGCTCAAAGTGGCTCTGCGAAAAGAATTGGGAGAAAATGCAAAATTGGTGTACATTATTAAGATGGAAAACCGCTATGGAAACAAACATCCGTACACCGAAAAAATTCCGAGTTCAAACCGCTCGGCGGTGCCCCCACAGGAGCTGGATGTCCCCGTGGCTTCTAAAAACCCAGAACTCAAGAATCCCTTTGTGATCCCGGGTATCCGAAATATCAAAATCGAATCCCAGCTCAATCCGACCTATACGTTTGACAGCTTTTTGGAAGGAGATAGCAATCGACTTGCGCGTTCAGCAGGAATGGCGGTCGCCAACAAACCTGGAGGAACTTCCTTTAACCCCCTGCTCATATTTGGCGCAGTAGGTTTAGGTAAAACACACCTGGCACACGCCATTGGTGTCGAAATAAAAGACAAACACCCGGAACGAACTGTTCTTTACATCTCGGCAGAAAAATTTACGCAACAGTACATTGATTCTGTCAAAAAGAATACCCGCAACGACTTTATTCATTTCTATCAGCTCATCGATGTGCTGATTATTGATGATGTACAATTCCTTTCCGGTAAGGCCGGAACCCAGGATGTATTCTTCCACATATTCAATCACCTGCACCAGAACGGAAAGCAAGTGATCCTGACCTCTGACAAGGCGCCTGTTGATATGCAGGATATAGAGCAACGCCTTCTCTCTCGCTTTAAATGGGGACTTTCCGCTGAGCTGCAAAGCCCGGATTACGAAACACGGATTTCGATCCTCAAGAATAAGATGTACCGAGATGGTACCGAGATGCCGGAAGAAATTATCGACTACATCGCCAAGAATATCAAGTCCAATATTCGGGAATTAGAAGGCGCACTCATCTCACTGATGGCACAGTCTTCCTTCAACAAGAAGGATATTACCCTGGAATTGGCCAGAGAGGTGGTTGACAAATTCGTCAAGAACACCAAACGCGAAGTATCCATTGACTACATTCAGAAAATGGTGGCCGAGTACTTTGAGATGGACGTGGCTACACTGCAGTCGAAAACCCGTAAAAGACACATTGTACAGGCCCGTCAATTGGCCATGTTCTTTGCAAAAAAATACACCAAGGCCTCCCTGGCGAGTATTGGCTCGCAAATAGGAAAAAGAGACCACGCTACCGTTTTACACGCTTGTAAAACCGTGGATAACCTGGCGGAAACCGACAAACAGTTCCGCAAATACATCGAAGACTTAAATAAAAAGTTCGTCTAAGTCATTTCTATGCAGAAAGTACTTTTGGTTTGTCTGGGGAACATTTGCCGTTCGCCCTTGGCCCATGGCGTTTTACAACATCTAGTTGACGCTGACAAAGTCGAAGTGGATTCTGCAGGAATAGGAGCCTACCACATCGGAAAAGCTCCAGACAGACGGTCCATTGCCGTCGCAAAGGCAAACGGATTGGATATCAGTAAGCAAAGAGCCCGTCAATTTAAAGCCGAGGATTTTCAGCTATTCGATCATATCTTTGTCATGGATAAAGAGAACTTGGCGGATGTTCGAAAGCTCGCTCCTGATGCGGAAACCGCCGAAAAAGCCCAGCTCTTTTTATCTGTTTTAGAGAATTCAGTTGAGGAAGTCCCTGACCCCTATTACGGTGGCGATGAGGGCTTTCAGTATGTTTACGAGTTGGTTCTTGCAGCCAGCCAAGTGATCGTAAAGAAACTTGAAACCGCATGAAACAAGGTAAACTCTATTTGATACCCATCACCTTAGGCGACAGCGCTCCTTTAGAGGTCCTTCCGATTTCAAATAAAAGAGCAATTGAAGAGATTGATCATTATATCGCTGAGAATGAAAAAACGGCACGGGCCTTTATCAAAAGACTGAGTTCTGGTAAAGCCCAAGGGGATTTGCACTTTGAGCAGCTCAATAAGTTTACGGAACCCACCATCTTACCGGAATTTTTAAATCCGTGCCTAGAAGGTCACGACATCGGCTTGATGTCTGAAGCGGGATGTCCTGGAGTGGCAGATCCCGGTGCAGATATCGTACGGATTGCCCACCAAAAAGGAATTCAAGTGGTTCCCTTAGTCGGCCCCTCCTCTATTCTTTTGGCTTTGATGGCTTCAGGATTGAATGGCCAACGCTTTGCTTTTAATGGGTACTTGCCCATTGAGAGCGCCGATCGAAAAAAAGCGATCAAGCAACTCGAGAAAAAATCGAGAGATGAAGACCAGGCACAGATCTTTATGGAGACCCCTTATCGCAACGACAAGATGGTCGGAGACTTGATCAAGTTCCTGCACCCAGATACCATGCTTTGTATCGCGACGGACATTACCCTGGAAAGTGAGCAGATCAAAACCTTACCCATAGCGGAATGGGAATCCAATTTGTGGGACCTCAACAAGCGCCCCACTATCTACGTGATTCAGGCTTAGCCTACTGCCCTAAGACAGCCGTTTTGTTCCAACGAGGATTGTGGATAGCCGGCAGATCTTCCAGATCATATCCAGAAAACTCCTGAATATAATCCGAAATACAGCTTCCATAGGCGTCATAGGTGTCCTGTTCGCCTAGTGAGCTCAGGTATTTCTTGACATTTCCAGCCCCCGCGAGGTGAGCTGCAGCCAAAATTCCCGACTCGGTAATTCGGTGTCCTTCTACCCATTTTTGATCGTAAGCCGCGATATAACGACGTAAAATCCACTTGTTTCGAGAAAGATTCATCACAAAGATCTCTTCTTGCATCTTTGGATTTTTCATGAAACGCTCGGCATCGTAGACGCCTAAAGAGCCTAGGGTAGAATTACCAAATTGGTATTTGCCCATATAACCCAAGGTGTTGATGGTAAAGTAATCTCCGCGAGACTCCTTAAAACCAAGCGCTTCTTTAAAACCAACAAGGTCTTTTTCGAGAGCAGGTACAACAACAATTTTTGGGATGGTTTCTCGCCAGTCCGTGTAGTCTTCAGGACAAGCAGGGTATTTTAATGCAACAGGATCAACGACCTCTAAGGACGAGGGAAGTTGTACTGAATTTTCTTGGGCAGGTCGATTTGCCAACCCGTGAAGGGTCGCAATAACCATTAGTCCGATGTGAAAATACATCCATATCCATTTTCTCATAGAAAGGTTTTCAATCTCCTTGGGGCTAGAGATTATATTTCCGGGGCCAAATATAGAAGGCCCTCTTTTTTCGGGTGAAAGATTTGGGCAAAAATTAACCGAATTGTGCCTGATCTTCGTCCAAGAGGAAAGAAAAACGGATCAATGACACTTTTCTCGACGAATGGTTTATCGATTAAGAGACATTTTTTACCGACGAATAACTATCGTCGGATGCCTTGAGCGTTAATCCACTTGTAATATTGCTGTGCATTTCGGTTGTGCTGAGCCAATGTTTTGGCAAACATATGAAAGCCAGGTCGCTCCATATCCGCGACAAAATAATAGTAGTCGTGCTCCTCCGGCTCCAGTACAGCATTTAGAGCGCTCAAATCAGGCATCGCAATGGGTCCCGGAGGTAAGCCTGCATACTTATAGGTGTTGTAAGGGTTGTCTACCGCCAAGTCTCTGTTCAGTACTCTTTTAATTATGGTATCGTAATTACCACTGTACTTCTTTACCGCATAGATCACGGTTGGATCGGCTTGCAATTTGATCCCTTTCTTTAAGCGATTCAAATACACCCCAGCGACGCGAGGTCTTTCACTGGCTTTGGCCGTTTCTTTTTGAACAATCGATGCCAGCGTATACGCTTGAACAGGAGTTAAACCTTGCTTCTTGGCCAATTCGACCCGTTCCTGTGTCCAATAAGTCTTGTGCTCCTTGATCATTCGCTTGCAGAATTCTTCGGCAGAAGTGTTCCAAAAGAACTCGTAACTGTTCGGTAAGAAGGCGGACAAAGCAGTGTCTTCATCTAATCCCAGGTCTTCTACCCACTCGCCTGAAGTAAATTCCTCGAGTAAGGATAGACTATCGGCCTCGATTTGCGCACTGATTCGCCCGGCTAAGCTTCCGAGGGTCTCTTGGTTGTTGAAGGTCACCCGGACCGCAGTATTTTGTGAACGAAGGGTATTGACAATTTCGTTGTTGTTCATTCCAGCAAGTAAGACATACTTGCCAGGTTTAATTCTGCTCACATAGCCTTTGCGCTGTGCAACGGCCAAGAAGTAATCCCAATTCTTGATATTGGGCGAGAGCTGCTGCTCCAGATCGGCCAGGTTTGCACCGGTTGGCAGGTAAATCGCCCTGCTCTCGTTTTCAAAATTCGTATTGACTGCAAAAACCGCCTGGTAAATCTGATACGAAATAAATCCACAGATGACCAATCCCAAGAGGGCCACGGCCCAAACAACGCGTTTTAAATTCATGAGTTCCTTAGTTTTTGAAACAAGAGTTCGTTTTTAAAAGAGCCCTGGTAAAATACCCAATCTTTTTTGAGCCCCACTGCATTAAAACCTAAATTTTCAAAGAGAGTGATGCTCTTTTGATTTTCTTCAAGAATATTGGCGTAGAGCTGGTGAAGGTCCAACTGAACAAAAGCATAATCCATCAAAAGACCCAATGCTTCTTTCGCGTAGCCCTTTCCTCGGTATGCTGGATCCGCAATGACTATTCCTACCCCAGCCCGTTTATGAAAGGGGTCAAAATCAAAAAGATCAACAAAGCCCAACGGCTTGTCCTGCAAGGCAATGACAAAACGCTGCTGCCGTACCTCGTATATATCTTTGGTCGATTGTTCTAGATAGCGCTCCAGGGTATAACGGGCAAAGGGCGCAACAGTATGACTAATTTCCCAAAACTCCGGGTTGTTCTCGACCTCCTCCAAAAAAGTCAAATCCTGAGGCTCGAGTGGGCGCAAACGAATATGTTTTCCTTGAAAAAGACTCATAGCTTTTCGAGATCAATGCTTCCCTTAAATACAAAGTTGGCCGGACCGCTAAGCCAAACATTCTTAAAACCGCCATCAATGGGGTCAAATTCAACCTGTAACTTCCCCCCTTGGGCTTGCAAGTCAATTTTATTCTTTGAAGTAAGGCCTTGTTGAAAGGCCGCCAGAGCCGCTGCCGTAACTCCCGTTCCACAGGCGAGGGTTTCTCCCTCCACCCCTCTTTCATAGGTGCGAATCCCCAATTCTCCTTGGGAATCAAACGCAATAAAATTCACATTACTTCCGGCCGTTCCGTAACTGTTGCGAATTTCTCGCCCTCTGTCGTCAACCGGGTAGGTAGCGAGATTCTCAACGAACTCGACATGATGCGGAGATCCGGTGTCCATCCACACCCCCTTCTCCATGGATTTAACCTCTTTTACATCCGGCATTTGCAAACGCACCCAATAGTTTCCGGGAGATTGCTCTTCCACTTCGGCCTCATGCGGACCATCGATGGCTGTAAACTGCATGGATTCAGATAATTCTTGCACTTGGAAGGCAAATGCCGCAATACAGCGTCCTCCATTCCCGCAGAGCGTACTTTCTCTCCCATCGGAATTGTAGTAAACCATCCGGAAATCCTCACCCTCCTCTTGGCCTTTTTCCCATAGAATCAGACCATCAGCTCCGATTCCAAATCGGCGGTCACACAAACGCTCGATCAAAACCGTCTTGTCTTTAACTGCTTTGTTGAACTCGGGGCGAACAATCACAAAGTCATTTCCGGCCCCCTGGTATTTAAAAAAGTCTATTGTTGCCATGCTTAGACTGCAAAGATACTGGGAATCTTTAAGGAATTTTTGACAGTTAAAGCAGCGTTAAACAAAAGAGAAGGAACCAATGGAAAAATTAATTTTAACAGTATTCATTACTATAAAATAAATACCCATGAAAAAAACAGCCGGATTATTCTTGGTCGCCCTTTTGGCAGGAGCCGTCACGCTGGGGGCCTATAAACTCTTTTTTGATCAACCAACTTACCGCTTTATCGGTACAGATGACCAGAGTTCATTTGTTCCTACTCGTGCGGGAGTCACCAACAGTACAGGGGCCGACTTTACCATCGCCGCTCAAAAAACAGTGCATGCAGTTGTACACGTAAAAAACGTCACCGCCGGAAACAGTGGATCCGGGGGGCTTCTTGACTTCTGGTACGGAAACCAAGCACGTCAGCGCCCTCAAGTAGGAACTGGTTCAGGTGTCATTATATCTCCTGATGGATACATTGTCACCAACAATCATGTGATTGATAAATCCTTACAACTGCAGGTAACCCTGAACAACAACAAAATCTACGAAGCTGAGATTATCGGAGCCGATCCCAGTACTGATATTGCCCTTTTAAAGATTGACGTGGAGGAAGACCTCCCCTATTTGGCCTTTGGTAATTCCGATCAGGCCCAAATCGGCGAATGGGTACTCGCTGTTGGGAATCCATTCAACCTGACTTCAACAGTGACTGCTGGTATTATCAGTGCCAAAGCGCGCTCTCTGTCTCGGGTTCGAAACCAGTCATTCATTCAGACGGATGCAGCCGTGAATCCAGGAAATAGCGGTGGAGCCCTGGTCAACACCAATGGAGATCTTATCGGTATCAATACCGCCATCACCTCTCAAACGGGATCTTACGTTGGGTACTCTTTTGCCGTTCCTTCTAATATTGCCAAGAAAGTTATCGAAGACCTCATGGAATTTGGCAATGTTCAAAAAGGACTATTGGGTATTAGTGCTCCTCGCCTCAACACCACCAGAGCCATAGAGCTAGGGCTAAATGAAATTGAAGGGGTTTACGTCTCTACAGTTGAAGAGGAATCAGGGGCCGACGAAGCCGGTCTACAAGAAGGCGATATTATCAAAGGGGTGGACGAAATTCAGGTCCGTAAATTTGAAGAGCTGACGGGTTATTTGGCCTCCAAAAGACCTGGAGATCAGATTGAAGTTAGTCTCGAAAGGAATGGAAAGATTCTCAATTTGCCGGTTACTCTTAAAAAGGCCTCCTATATTGACATCAACTCTTTGGGGCTACGGGTAAAGAACCTAACCCAAAGTGATCGCAAAACCTTTGGAGTCAACAAAGGTGTGAAAGTCGTCGCTATTGCCAGAAACCAAAGAGAAAGCTTTCTCAATAAAGTCATTGTTGAGGTGAATGATGAGCCTATCAGAAATATTGAGGACGCCAATCGCATAATGTCAGGGCTATCCATATACGAGCTACAATCCATCACCTTCATAAACAAGGATGGAGATCGAGAACGTTTAATCCAGTAAATAAATTCGTGGGCGTCCAATAGCCCAGAAGAGGAAAAAAAACCCCGGCCTAAAGGCTGGGGTTTTCTTTATACGAAATATTTTACGAAAACGTTTGAAACAAGTACTTTTGCCATCGAAAATCTAACCCTTTTTTCATCTTTTATGAGCGATCTTTCTAATTACGAGAAGGAATTGGCCTTTCAGGCCGACAGAAGAAAAGCTTCAACAGAATTCATTAAAATCACCAGTGATCTCTGGTACGACAAATCCATCGAGATCGTATTGTTCAAAAATCAGGTCATCGATCTCAATGTCAGCGACATTATTCACCTGCACGAATATGCAGGAGAATTTGTTCAAAAACCGATTTCGATTTTTGATTCTGTAGAAATCCTTCGGGCGATTAATGACATTAGCCTCCCTCCTGCTAAACTGGATATCGGAAAGCTCACTTACGAATACCACTCCCAAGACCACACGCATCTCAATGTCAAAGCTTTCGTTTTAGAAAAGCTTAAAGACGCAGAAAAATCCAAAGAGATTCAACCCAAAGACGTCGTCCTGTATGGCTTCGGACGGATTGGTCGAATTCTTGCCCGAGAGCTCATGGCCAAAACAGGTAAAGGAAATCAAATGCGTCTCCGTGCCATTGTCTTGCGCGGTGAACTGACTCCTGAAAATATGGAGAAGCGTGCAGCTCTGTTGCGAACAGATTCCGTGCACGGACCTTTTAGCGGCACAGTGGAAGTAGATGAAAAAAAGAAAGCGCTGGTCATCAACGGAACCACCGTCTACCTGATTTCGGCCTCTGCACCAGAATCCATTGACTACACCGCATACGGGATTTTCAATGCGCTGATTATTGATAACAGCGGAGCCTTCCGCGATAAAAAGGCCCTTTCGCGTCATTTGGAAGCCAAAGGAGCTGGCAAGGTCCTCCTTACTGCTCCAGGAAAAGAGATTCCCAATATCGTACATGGGGTCAACCAAATGAACTTCCCACCAGAAGATCACAAGATCTATTCCGCAGCCTCCTGTACGACCAATGCGATCACACCGGTTTTAAAGGTGATCGAGGATTCTTTGGGGATTCAAAAAGGGCATATCGAGACGATTCACGCTTACACCAATGACCAAAATCTGGTCGACAATATGCACAGCAAGTACCGACGTGGGCGGGCAGCGGCCTTGAATATGGTCATCACAGAGACGGGTGCAGGCAAAGCGGTTTCAAAAGCCCTTCCAGTTTTAGAAGGCAAACTGACTTCAAATGCCATTCGCGTTCCTGTCCCTAATGGTTCTTTGGCCATCTTGAATTTAGAGGTGAAGAAAAAGACCTCCAAAGACACGGTCAATACCTTGCTGAAAAAGTACGCCCTGGAGGGTGATTTGGTTGAGCAGATCAAGTACTCCTTGAGCAATGAACTCGTTTCTTCTGACATTGTTGGTGCTTCAGCGCCTTCTATTTATGACAGTAAGGCGACTTTGGTCTCTAAGGATGGGAAACAATTGGTGCTTTATATCTGGTACGACAACGAATACGGGTATTCGCACCAGGTCATTCGCCTAGCCAAGTACATCGCAAAAGTGAGGAGATTTACGTATTACTAGACGTTAAAGTAAGCCCACCTATTTTTGGTGATTCTAGAGAAACGACTACCTTCGCTCTGCTCTAAATCGATTACCTATGAAATACCCCATGTTTTTGGGCCTGCTCTTCTTGGCCCTTAGCGCACCACTCCACGCCCAGGAACAAGTGTCTGTGGCTCCTAAGAGCTTGACGGAACAACTGGACTCCTTGATGACCCAAAAGAACAGTTTGTACAAAAACCGCGGGGTTCGCTACCGGACCATTCGTGAATTACAACTACTTGGATTTAAGGAGGTTATTCAAGACTCCATGGATAAGGCTGCTGCGCACCGACGTAGTTTGGACAAGCAATTGAGTGCTCAAATTCAAAAAACCGATTCTGTACAGGCCCTGTACAACGCGATAACACAAACCAATGTAAGTCTGGAGAAAGAAAAAAACTCCATGGCCTTTTTGGGTATTCCAAGCACGAAATCATCTTACCGGGTGATCAGCTGGACCTTGATTCTAAGTCTTCTCGGAGGTCTGTTGTTTTTTATTTTTAAATTTAGAAACAGTAATTTCCTCACTCAACAAGCCAAGTCGGCCTTGGAAGAAATGGAACAAGAATTTGAACAACACCGCAGATGGGCGTTGGACAGAGAACAAAAGCTGAGTAGAGAATTGCTGGACGAACGCAACAACAAGAAGAAGAAATAACCTAGCTTGTCCAGTTTATGATCGGAATCCGCAGGGCGACTCCAGACTTTTTGAAAGTGCTTACCGAGCTCCTTCATGAATACCGGCTGTTTTACGGTCAGGATTCCAATAAAAAAGACTGCAAGCGGTTTCTCAAGGAACGGTTCCAAAAGAACGATTCTGTCATCTTTATTGGAACTTATGAAGGGAAGCCCGTAGGTTTCACCCAGCTTTATCCCAGCTTTTCGACGGTCAGTTTAAAACCCTTGCTGATTCTGAATGATCTTTTTGTGCATCCCGATTACCGGAATAAAGGGGTGGCAAAAGCACTGCTGGAAGAAGCCAAGACGCACTGTATCTTTGAAAAGAATAAGGGTTTGTCTTTAGAAACAGCCCTTGACAATCCGGCTCAGAAATTGTACGAATCCCTGGGTTGGATCAAAGACGAAGAGATGCTTCACTATTTTTGGACCAATCCGGAAAAGAACTAGAGCGACTTCAGCACTGCACCATGCGTATCGATATTATTACCTTACTTCCTGAACTGATTCAAAGTCCATTCGAAGCTTCCATCCTTCAACGGGCCATACAGAATGAATTGGTGGAAATTCACTTTCACAATCCCCGAGACTATGCGACCGGAAATTACCGACAGGTGGATGACTACGCTTTTGGCGGTGGAGCCGGAATGGTGATGATGGTAGAACCCTTGGACCGATGCATTGAAGAACTCAAAAGTCAAAGAGATTATCAGGCAGTGGCCTATCTAACTCCAGATGGTAAGCCCTGGGAACAGAGTGATGCCAATAGCTTTAGTCTATTTGAAAACATCATTCTTCTCTGTGGACATTATAAAGGAGTGGATCAACGGCTAAGGGATCATGTGATCACCCACGAAATTTCGATTGGAGATTATGTTCTTTCTGGCGGAGAATTGGCCGCAGCCGTCGTATCCGATAGTATAATACGTTTGATTCCGGGGGTGATGAATGACGAAACTTCTGCCTTGACCGATAGTTTTCAGGACGGATTACTAGCTCCTCCAGTGTATACACGACCTGCGGAATACAAGGATTGGAAGGTTCCGGAAATTCTTCTTAGCGGAAATACACCAAAGATTGATGCCTGGCGAGAAGAACAAGCCTTAAAAAGGACCCAGGAGCGACGACCAGATTTACTCGATCAGGAGTGAAATCATTCAAAAAAAGGTTGCCGTATTAAAATAAAGAATTAATTTTGCAGTCAATTTAAGATTAAGCCGCACTTCGGTGCTTCGAAAAATAGACGACCATGGATTCTTTGATCAATTTCGTAGAAGAACAATTTGTAGAGAAAAAAGACTTTCCTGAATTTTCAGCAGGAGATACCATTACAGTATACTACGAAATTAAGGAAGGTGAAAAAACCAGAACCCAGTTCTTCAAGGGAGTGGTTATTCAACGTCGTGGTAGCGGAGCAACCGAAACCTTTACAATCCGCAAGATGTCTGGAACGGTAGGTGTAGAACGTATCTTCCCTATCAATATGCCGGCACTTCAAAAGATTGAGATCAACAAGAAAGGTAAAGTACGTCGCGCTCGTATTTTCTACTTCCGAGGACTTACTGGTAAAAAGGCCCGTATCAAAGAGGTTCGCAAGTAATCCACCCTTTTCATTTTTATTTTTGCTGTTCACAATTGTGCATAACTCTTGTGGATAAGCTGTTTATTTCCAGTTAATTACTTTTCATATCGCGAAGAGTATTTTTCTCTATCTTGCTGTAAGAATTACCGATCAACCTAGTAGGGTGATCAACACTTCAGAAGATTTTGGTCTGTAAGCGGAGTACCCAGGTAGTATCTCCTGACAAGAATCAAAAGTTCTTCGTAACCGATAGTCCGAACTTTAACTTCCTATGGTAAGAGCTTGGGTGAGGACTATTTCAAAGAGGCAAGGCCTCTTTCAAAAGCCATATGCTTGCGTTCAATCCCGGGCATATGGCTTTTCCTTTTATTTATGGGGCTTAAGCCGCAATTCCTACCCAAAAGGCGCGGCAAATGTTGTATATTTGCACCGCTTAAAAACAACCGTTAATGGCCTCTATTCTTTACACAAAGACAGACGAAGCTCCTGCTCTTGCCACTTATTCCTTTTTACCCATTGTTCAGGCTTATACCCAAACCGCTGGTATTCAGATCGAAACACGTGATATTTCCCTAGCGGCACGCGTTTTAGCCGTTTTTCCTGATTTTCTTTCAGAGGACCAAAAGGTAAATAACGCGTTGAGCGAATTGGGGGCTGTAGCCAAGACAGCGGATGCGAATATCATCAAGCTACCCAATATCAGTGCTTCCATTCCTCAGCTGAAGGAAGCCATTGCGGAACTACAAGGTCAAGGTTTCGGCTTACCGGATTACCCAGACGAACCGGCCAATGCGCAAGAAGAAGAAATTAAAAAACGCTACGACAGCGTAAAGGGAAGCGCGGTCAATCCAGTACTCCGAGAAGGAAACTCCGACCGACGTGCACCGAAACCCGTAAAAAATTACGCCAAGCAAAACCCGCACCGTATGGGGGCTTGGTCTTCTGATTCCAACACCCATGTAGCGACCATGAGCTCTGGAGATTTTCGTTCCAACGAAAAGTCCACTACCCTAGAAGAAGCTCAAGTGGTCGACATTGTCTTGGTTAAAGAAAACGGAGAACGCCAAGTACTAAAATCAGGTATTGCTCTTCAGGCCGGTGAGATCATCGATTCTACCGTCATGAGCAAAAAGGCCCTTTTGGCTTTCTTGCAAAAAGAAATTGCAGAAGCCAAGGACAACAATATTCTTTTGTCTCTTCACCTGAAGGCGACCATGATGAAGGTCTCTGACCCCATCATTTTTGGTCACGTCTTCCAAACGTACTTCCAGGAATTGTATGCTGATTTTGGCTCTGAACTGGAAGAAATTGGGGTCAACCCAAATAATGGATTGGAAAGCATGTTGATCCGATTAGAGGGATCCGATCACCCCAAAAAGGAAGCCATCCTTGCAGCGATTAACAAGCAGTTGGACAATGGTCCTCAATTGGCGATGGTCAATTCCGATAAAGGAATCACCAACTTGCATGTCCCCAGTGATGTCATCATCGATGCTTCCATGCCTGCCATGATTCGCAACTCAGGCCAGATGTGGAATACGGACGGAGAGCTGGAAGACACCAAGGCGCTTATCCCGGATAGCAGCTATTCAGGAATTTACCAAGCCACAATCGATTTTTGTAAAAAGAACGGCGCTTTGGATCCGCGTACTATGGGTACCGTACCCAATGTTGGACTTATGGCCCAAAAAGCGGAGGAGTACGGTTCTCACGACAAAACCTTTGAACTAAGTGCATCCGGTACTGTTCAGGTTGTGCGTCAAGATACAGGAGAGGTGCATTTAGAGCACGTCGTGGAGGAAGGAGATATCTGGAGAATGTGCCAGGTAAAAGACGCTCCGATCAAAAACTGGATTCAACTGGCCGTTAAAAGAGCACGTGCTACGCAAACACCTGCTGTCTTTTGGTTAGACAAGAACAGAGCTCACGATGCCGAGTTGATTGAAAAGGTCAATGCCTATTTGCCTGAAGAAGACACCAGTGGATTAGAAATTCATATTCTTTCTCCGGTAGAAGCGACCGGATTCACCTTAGAGCGTATTCACCAAGGACTAGACACCATTTCGGTGACCGGTAACGTTCTACGAGATTACCTTACGGACCTCTTCCCTATTTTGGAGGTGGGCACCAGTGCCAAAATGCTCTCGATTGTTCCTCTGATGAATGGTGGAGGCTTATTCGAAACCGGAGCCGGTGGTTCTGCGCCAAAGCACGTTGAGCAGTTCTTGGAAGAAGGACACCTTCGTTGGGATTCTTTGGGTGAATTCCTCGCGCTGGAAGTTTCTTTGGAACACTATGCCGAAAAATACGATAATCCGGTAGCAGCCACCTTGGCTGATGCCCTTGGGAAAGCAACGGAGCGTTTCTTGATCGAAGACCGTTCACCCTCCCGCAAGGTGAACGAATTGGACAACCGAGGCAGCCACTTCTATTTGGCCATGTACTGGGCCGAAGAACTAGCCAAGCAAAGCGTTAACGCAGAGCTTGCCGAAAAATTCAGTTCTCTTGCTCAAGACCTGACCGCAAATTCAGCGACTATACTTGAAGAGTTAATTCAGGCACAAGGCAAGGCCATGGATATTGGGGGTTATTACCACCCGGATCCAGAAAAAACGGCAAAAGCCATGCGTCCTAGTGCGACCTTGAACAAGGCTTTACAATCCTTTTCTGAGGCCTAGACTTTAAGGAACTGTTAATTCCGAGTGGGTTAGGGTATCTTTCTTTACCTTAGAGGAAGACCATCTAACACTAATCGACTTCTCTGAAGGTATACCCCCTGATTTCTTTCAATGGAGCATTATGTTGGTCTAGAGCTTTGTTTACCAACTTAATGATCACCATTTGACAATGCAACACTTTACTCATTCTCTGCTAACCGGCATGAGAAGCATCTTGTTATGGGGCCTATTGGCCTTGTGTTTATTACCCGACACGACACAAGCCCAAGAACGCTTTACGCTCAGTGGAACTATTCGAGAAGCGGCCAGTAACGAAACCTTAATCGGTGCAACCATTGCCATCCCCGAACTCCAAACCGGAACCACGACCAACGAGTATGGATTCTATTCCATCACCCTTCCGGCGGGCGAGTACGTCGTTTGGATTAGTTCGTTAGGCTTCCAGGATATTAGACGAACCATTGAACTCAATAAAGATGTTAGCCTTAACCTCTTTATGGATGAAGCGGCGGAACAACTCGAAGAAGTTGTGGTCACCGAAGACGTTGAAAAGCTGGATATTCGCAAGCCACAAATGAGTGTGAACACCTTGGCTGTAAGCACTATAAAACAAATTCCCGTCGTTCTCGGAGAGGCGGATGTGATAAAATCGCTGGTCTTGCTTCCTGGGGTTACCAATGCCGGAGAGGCCTCTTCCGGATTTAATGTTCGGGGGGGTGCTACGGATCAAAACCTCATCTTGTTGGATGAAGCCATCATCTTTAATTCCTCCCACTTGTTTGGCTTCTTTTCTGTATTTAACCCAGATGCCATCAAGGACATCAAACTGTATAAAGGAGGAATTCCAGCCCGATATGGTGGTCGTGTTTCTTCTGTTCTTGAAATTTTTCAGAAAGAAGGAAACAGCAAAGAGCTTAAAGTTCAAGGAGGTATTGGTGCCGTGGCCAGCCGCCTCTTGATGGAAGGACCAATTAAAAAGAATAAAAGCTCCTTTTTGGTCGGAGGTCGAGGCTCCTATGCACACCTCTTTCTTCCCCTCTTTGACATTGACAACCGAGCCTATTTTTACGACTTAAATACCAAGTTGAACTTCAAGCTCAACGAGCGTAACAACCTGTACATCTCAGGTTATTTTGGCCGTGATTTATTCAGTATTAACGAACGCTTTATCAACGAGTACGGTAATGGCGTAGGTAACCTGCGTTGGACCCACCTCTTCTCAGATCGTCTCTTTTCTAACCTTTCGTTGATCTACTCTGACTACTACTACGGTCTGGAATTGGATTTTGTCGGTTTCCGCTGGAATTCAGGGATTCAGAATTTCAATTTGAAGTACGACTTAAAACATTACGTCAACGACAAATTGCAAATCAACTATGGGTTAAACAACATTTACTACGTCTTCAATCCAGGTGAAATCGAGCCCAACCGAGCGGACTCCGGAATTATTCAAGAGCAATTGACTAAAAAATATGCGAACGAGACTGCCGCTTATATCGATGTCGAACAAGAAATCACCGAGGGGCTCAGCGTCAACTACGGGATACGTGCTTCCCATTTTGATCGACTAGGTCAAGAAGAGTTCTTTGTCTACGAGAATGATAATCCCGTAGAGTTTGATCCCTTTTTATTGGTCTACCAAGAGGCCACACCGATCGATACCTTGAGTCCAGGTCGAAGCGGAAGTTTAAAACGCTTCTTCAATTGGGAACCTCGCCTTTCGGTTTCGTGGAGTTTTAATGGAAAATCAGCCATAAAAGCCAGTGCCACACGTATGGCCCAGTACCTGCATTTGCTCTCTAACACCAGCTCCCCTACTCCTTTGGATGTCTGGACGCCCAGTGGGCCTTTTGTAGAGCCCCAGTTGGTGAATCAATATGCAGCGGGTTATTTCCGGGATATTAAGAACGGAGCTTATTCCCTGGAGATTGAAGGGTTTTACAAGGATATCGATAACCGAATCGACTACATAGACGGGGCTGACCTCATCGCTAATGAAGCGATTGAACGGGTGATTCTCAATGGAGAAGCCCGGGCCTACGGTTTGGAATTCTTGCTTCGAAAGAATACGGGTTCTTTTACCGGCTGGCTGGCCTATACCCTGTCTCGATCAGAACAAAGGACCCCGGGTCGAGATCTGGGAATTGATAACGGTCGATCTGGTTTAGAAACGGGTATAAACCGGGGCGAATGGTACGTCACTCCTTTTGATAAGACCCACGATCTTTCCCTTTTCGGAAATTTAGAACTCAGTCCGCGATTCAGTTTGAATGCCAACTTTGTCTACCAGACCGGTCAACCCACCAACTACCCTGTAGGGCAGTTTGAATTTCAAGGCCTGAGTGTACCTATTTATGGATTCAGAAATCAGGAACGCCTGCCGGATTATCACCGCTTGGATTTGTCAGCCAAACTGCTGACCAAGCAAAAACCGGGCAGCTCCTTTCAGGGCGAATGGGTATTCAGTATTTACAACGCCTATAACCGGATGAATGCCGCTTCGATCAACTTCCGTCAGAACAATGAAACGGGAGCCAATGAAGCCGTGCGAACGTCCATTTTCGGGATCATTCCATCCGTCACCTATAACTTTAAATTCTAAGCTATGCGCCGTATTCTAGCCCTACTCCTATTAGCCGGTGTTATCACGGCTTGTGAAGATGTAATCGAGGTCGAGGTACCCTCTGAAGCCCCGCGTTTGGTCATTGATGCCA
Organism: uncultured Flavobacteriaceae bacterium; assembly: GCA_964558965.1. Taxonomy (GTDB): domain Bacteria; phylum Bacteroidota; class Bacteroidia; order Flavobacteriales; family Flavobacteriaceae; genus Aureicoccus. The sequence continues at coordinate 4,978 of CAZLGZ010000002.1, read as the reverse complement.
TTATACGGGTAGACACGAGTCAAGCCTTTATTCAACCCGAAATTCGCGTGACCCAGACCGCCTCCTTTTTTGATGCGGTTCAACCAGTTTCCAATATCACCCAAATGACCTTGGCCGCCCTGAATGAGAACGGAACAGGACAAGAATTCATGGTCCTGGAAGAAACAGAGCCCGGTTCAGGGATCTACCGCGATCCAGAACCTTTTCCAGTAGACACCCTCCTTTCGGGGCCACTAATTTTACAAATCGAACACGAAGATCGACTTTACTTCGCGCGAACAGAATTTGTACCCAGTGTAGAAATCAACCGCTTAGAACAAGGAGACGATATCCTTTTTAGTGAAGACGATACCGAAGTCATTGTCGAGATAACGGACACCGCAGATCAAGAAAATTTCTATGTCTTTGATTTTGGTTTCAGCGAATTCTTGACTGTTCAGGATCAATTCTTCAATGGGCAAACCTTTGAGTTTTCTTATTTCTATGAAGAAGAATTAGAGACCGGGCAAGAGCTGCAGGTGAGTATACTGGGCGCCGATCAAGGCTTTTTCGACTATATGACCCTACTCATTGAACAGACACAAAACGACGGTGGCGTCTTCGAGACGCCTGTGGCTACCGTTAGAGGAAACATCTTCGATGTCACCGATTTGGACAATGATCAAGTGGTCGATAATGTTTCTCAACCCGACGTATTTCCCTTGGGTTACTTTGCCGTCGTGCAGGAATTCAAAGCCACTTTAACCCTAGAAGAACAAGAATGAAACCTCTCCGTTTGACTCTTCTCAAGAAAGGAATTTTCCTCCTGCTTGTGGCCAGTGTGGGATGGGGCTGCGAAGATGTGATCGAAGTAGAGGTTCCGGCAGAGGAACAGCGACTGGTTGTCGATGCCATCATACGAATCGATACGAGTCAAACCTTTTTCCGGCCTGAGATCAGGGTAACCCGGAGCACGCCCTTCTTTAACCAGGCCGAACCCGTGTCCAATATTACCCAAATGACCATCTCGAATTTGGGTAATGACGGTCTTGGCACTGGTTTCATTGTATTGGAAGAAGTGGAACCGGGAACCGGTATCTACAGTGATCAAGACCCCGTATTTGTTGAGTTTTTCACAAACGGCGAGTTGATATTACAGATCGTCCACGAGGGTAGACTTTATTTTGCGAGGACTCGATTTGTTCCCAGTGTCGAAATCCATGAACTACGACAGGGAGATGATATCCTCTTCAGCGAGGACGACACAGAGGTCATTGTGCAGATAACGGACACCCCCTTAGAGGACAACTACTATGTCTTTGACTTTGGGTTCAGTGAATTCTTGACCGTTGAGGATCAGTTCTTCGACGGGCAACCCTTTGAGTTTTCCTATTTCTACGACACAGATTTAGAGCCCGGAGATGAAATTGAAGTGAGTATTCTGGGAGCCGATCAGGGTTTTTACGACTACATGACACTGCTTATTGAGCAAACCCAAGATGATGGTGGGGTTTTTCAAACCCCGGTGGCCATTGTACGCGGTAATGTCTTTGATGTAACCGATCTGGACAACGACGAAGTCGTGGACAATGTTAGCCAGCCGGAAGTCTTTCCTTTAGGGTATTTTGCCATTGTACAGGAATTTAAAGCTACCCTTACGATTCAAGAGTAGATCCCAGGACCAAGTAAAGTGCGATTACAGAGGCAATACTCACCACACCTTGTAATCCAGTGGCCAGTGTAAGGGACCTTAAGCTTTGTTTAACCGTCAAGCCAGTAAACTGGTTCACTACCCAGAAATAACTGTCGTTTACATGCGAAACAGTCATCGCCCCTGCACCGATGGCCAATACCGCACATACGCGGCCAAGAGGGTTAGCCAATCCCACCTCCCCTAACAAAGGGGCTGCAATTGAGCTCACCGTTAGGATGGCCACCGTAGAAGATCCCTGGGCCGATTTCAAAAGGGCGGACAAAGCAAAAAAGACCAACAGGGCTCCCCAGGCCGAATCTCCCGACAAAGGAAGCATGGAAGCCAAATCGACGGTCTTTAATACCGCACCAAAGGCTCCACCCGTTCCGGTGACCAAGAGAATAACCCCCGCTTGCTCAAATGCCTTCAGAATCCAAGATTGCTGCTCTTTTACCGCAAAGCGTTTTGCCAGAAGAAAACTAAACAACAATCCGACACCCAAGGCAATTACAGGAGACCCCAAGAATTGCAACACGAGGGTAAACATTCCGGCAGATTCCAAGGCGCTTCCCGGCCAATTGGCCACGGAGCCCAAGCCGATAAGCAGGACGGGAATCAGGACCGGTAAAAAATGACCCGCACCCCCAGTTGGACGGGACGATTGAATTAGTTCTTCGTTCTTCATTTCCTGTGGATCTTCTTTGGCCTTTTGAGAAGATAATCCAAAACGTGCCCAGAGATAACCCGTGGTGGCAGCGATTAATCCAACGAGGAGTCCCCATCCCAAGAGTAATCCCAAATTGGCGTCGAGCAAGGCTGCCGCAGCCAAAGGACCAGGTGTCGGCGGAACAAATACATGAGCGGCGTACAGGCCGGTTGCCAAAGCGATGCTTAAAACCAAGCGAGACCAGTTCGACCGTTGCGCCAGAGATTTGGTCAGCGGGGAAAGCACGATAAAACCAGAGTCACAAAATACCGGTATAGAGATGACAAACCCAGCAATATTAAGTGCCCAAGGAGCCCTTGCTGGACCGGTCCACTGCAGTAGTTTATCCGCGATATAGCGCGTGCCTCCTGTTTGTTCCAAATAATGACCAATGACCGTTCCTAATGCGATAACCAAACCGATACTTCCCAGGGTGGAACCAAAGCCTGCCGCGATGGTCTTGCTTAATTCCTCAGGATTTAACCCCAGTGCTAACCCTCCTAAGAGAGCAGCTGTCAACAGACTAAATACCGGGTGCCATTTTAGGCGAAGACTGCAAAATATGATCAAGGCCACCAAAGAGACAATGACGAGTAAGGAATAGGGCATAAAAGGAATGTTAGGGTCCTGAAGATCGAAAATATAGGTAATTTTGCATTATGCACACCGATCGAGCTCTCTTAGTAAAAGGCTTCCAACGCCTATTGATCAGTCTTCCCTGTATGGTGGCCGGTCCACTGGTGCTCTCTCAAGCCTTCAAAAACACCACTCACCAATGGTTCTGGCCTGTACTGGTGTTGGGTTTATCTTTGGCTATTGCTGCAATAGTCCTGGGTTTTGTCGGCGTAAAAACAGTGGTAGACGCTTTCTTCGGCAAGAAAAAATAGGCGGAAGTTTCCTTTTTATTCCGGAGCCTTTGGAAGGTCTTTCTTCCATTTGTTACTCAAACTCGCGTAGTCGTAATTGAGCTTGGATTTCTGGCGCTCTAAGCGGTTATAGGCAAAGGCACGTTGTAAGATATCTTCGATTAAATAGTCTTCATGAATGAGCTCGGGCTGAAACTCTTCTTTCATCCGAATTTTAAACGCTCTCGCCGTGGTACTGTACCAGAAAGCTCTCCACCCACTTCGCAGTTCTTTAACCAGCTCAAAAGCCGTCTTACCGGTTTGACGATGGATAAGCTTGATCAAGATCTGACCCTCGGTGCGGGTCAATTTTTTCAATTCCTCCGAAAACTCTCCCTCAATGTACTTCTGCACCTCTTTGGTGTACTTCTTTCTTTTTCGGGGCTTGGTGATTTTCTTCAGGCTATCATTCAGTTCAACCAGGCGATCAGCGGCTAATTTCGCATAAGGGTAAACCTTCAAGGTCTTGCGCCGAAGAACGTAATAGCGCAGACGTTCCTTTCGATCTGCGAATTCCAGCTTCCCAAAGAGGTAGACCTCATCAAGGGGTATTGAGCTGGAAAACAGAGAGTCTTGTGGCATTTTAACCATGTACTCCGTCAAGCTGTCATTTTCGACAACCTGTGCCTGAGTCATCAAGCCGATACTACAACAAAGGAGAAGGAGGTATTTTTTCATGAGAAAACAGCCACAAAAACAGTTCCAAATTTAAAAAATCGCGAGGGGCTTTACTATTAAATCAGGGTGATAATTGTTAAGTTTGTTCTTCTTCACATAAATAAAACTCAATATCTATGTCTACGTCTCTGTTGAATGAAAAATCCATGGCGTTTTTGGAAAAATACCTCAACAACGCTTCACCAACGGGTTATGAATGGGAAGGCCAAAAGATCTGGATGGATTACCTCAAACCCTATGTGGATGAGTTCATCACCGATACTTACGGAACTGCCGTTGCGGTAATTAATCCAGAAGCAGAGTACAAAGTCGTCATTGAGGCCCACTCGGATGAGATTTCCTGGTACGTAAATTACATCACAGATAAGGGCCTGATTTATGTAATTCGAAACGGAGGTTCTGATCACCAAATCGCTCCTTCGAAATGGGTAAACATCCACACCAAAAATGGTATTGTCAAAGGTGTTTTTGGTTGGCCTGCGATTCACACGCGAAAAGGAGAAAAGGAACAACCCCCCAAGCTCGATAACATCTTTATTGATATAGGGGCCAAGGACAAGGAAGAAGTGGAAGCCATGGGCGTCCATGTAGGCTGTGTAATTACCTACCCCGATGAATTTCAGGTCCTGAATAAAGACAAATTTGTTTGCCGTGCACTGGATAACCGTGCTGGTGGCTTTATGATTGCCGAAGTGGGCCGCCTGCTGCACGAAAACAACATTAAACTGCCTTTCGGTTTGTACATCACCAACTCCGTTCAAGAAGAAATTGGACTTCGTGGAGCGGAAATGATTACCCAACGACTGAAGCCCAACGTGGCGATTGTCACTGATGTATGTCACGATACGACTACACCGATGATTGAGCAGAAGAAAGAGGGCGATACCGCTATAGGAAGAGGTCCTGTTGTTTCTTATGCCCCAGCAATCCAGAATAGATTGCGGGAGCGCATTTTGGAAACAGCAGAAAAGAACGATATCCCATTCCAACGACTGGCTTCGTCTCGTTATACAGGAA
>CAZLGZ010000001.1:29556-48361 GCA_964558965.1 uncultured Flavobacteriaceae bacterium | reverse complement strand
AAGGGAGCTATAGAGTTGAAACTGCGCTCAATGGGAAGCAGGGTTATGAGAGGGCAGTGGAACTCATTCCGGACCTGATTATTTCGGATGTGATGATGCCGATTATGGATGGATATGAAGCCTGTGATCTCATCAAGTCTGATTTTAAGACTAGTCATATCCCGGTGATTTTGTTGACTGCTAAGGCCGATTTAGAATCCAAGATATCGGGCCTTAAAAAAGGAGCTGATGTGTATTTGGCCAAGCCTTTTAACCGAGAAGAACTCTTAACGCGCATTCAAAATCAAATTGTTTTGCGCGAGCGATTGAAGGAGAAGTACAGTCAGCAATTGGCTGAATCTGATGAGGTCATTACGGTCAATACAGATCCCTTTGTTTCTCAAGCAACGGACTTAGTCCTGAGTCGTCTGAGCGATGCGGGTTTTGGGATTGAAGAGATGTGCAGGGAGCTGGGGGTAAGCCGTACCCAATTGCACCGTAAATTAACAGCCTTAACCGGACTTTCAACTTCTATTTTTATACGAGAAATTAGGTTGAGAGAGGGGTTAAAAAACCTGAAACAATCCCAACTCTCAGTATCTGAGGTGGCCTATTCTGTGGGCTTTAACGATCCGTCTTATTTTTCTAAATTGTTCACAGAAAAATTCAATATTTCACCGTCTAAGGTGGAGCGCAATACATGACGCTAAAACGAATCGTCCTTTTCTTTCTCCTTCTTTTTGCATTCACCCTGGCTTATAATTACGCCTACCCCGTCTTTTTGATCAAGGGAACCTATGTGGCTCAAATGTCTGGCCAAGACGGGTATTTGGGAGTGCAAGAAGGCGATACCTTGAGGATTCAAGCGGATGGAACTTTTCAAAGCCAGAGCTGGGGTTCGGGTACCTACCACATTGCCAATGATGAAATCACTTTTCGGACAAAAAACGAAGCGATATCAACCTCTTTTAGAAGACCCTATTTTTACGGGACTCCGAGGATTGCCATTTTTTATGATGTGAATGCAGAATTCGTGAAGCAGTAATCGACTTAAAAGAAAGCCCATTGAAAATTCCTTTTTTTCCAAAAAGAACTGTTGAAATACGCTACAGCCAAAGCCGCCTTCTTCATTTTTACTAACTTCCCTGTTCGATCACTAACCTCTTGCTAATGCGAACAGTATTAAGCCTTCTGTTTCTGTTTGCCTTCGGGCTTACTTCGGCTCAAAATGACCTTATAGAGCTGTACAATACCGCTAATTCCCAGTACCAGTCAGGAGAATACCAGGCTGCTATAAAGAATTATACTAAGCTTTTGGACGCTACTCCTTTGCCTTTGGTGATCAAGCGGGCGTATATCAATAGAGGCTTGTCTTACGACCGTTCTCAACAGTTTGACAAGGCCATAGCTGATTTTACAGAAGCCATCAAGCTGGACAGTACCGATATGGCCTCATTTGTCGATAGAGGTCTTTCGCATATGCATGCAGGATCTTTTGAAAAAGCCATTAGGGATTACAATTATGTGATTTATAAGAATACAGACGCTAGGATGACACAGAACTCCATGTACTGGAAGGCCAGGATTTATTTTACCCAAGGGAAGATGGTGGAGGTAACTAAGATCGGAGATCAGTACTTTTTAATCCGGAAAGGTGATTGGGAGATGCACTTTATTGTGGGTAACGCTTACAGTTTTCTTCTAAAATTTGAGGAGTCTATCGCTCAATACGATAAAGCGATTGAACTAAAACCAAATTATGTGGAAGCGATTGCCAATCGAGGGACAGCGAAAATCAATCTCCTGACCACGAAGGGAAATCTTCAGCCCAGTAAAAAGGAAACCAAGAGTGCTTGTAAGGACTTGAAAAAAGCTAAGGAAATGGGGGATAACTCTATCGAAGATCTGTATTACGTTTATTGCAAAATGAAACGATGATCTTATTTCCCTACAAGAGAGTTGAACTCTCGACCACAAAATCCAAGGAAGAAATCTGGAGTCAGATCGAAGAGAGAATTGAGGTGAACAAAACTTGGTCTGGTTACACGAACAGGAAGTCAGTTCGGAATTATGAAGGGTATACGGATAGGGAAAAAGATCTATTCTATATCAGAAGGATACTTAAATCCGGGAGTAATGGATTTATTCCCATGTATGTAGGACGTATTAAGGAAGGCGCAGAGGGCCTAACCATTCAACTTACCGTTCGGTTACAGAAAATAGCGGCTTTATTCTTTCTTATTTGTTTGGGTTTCTTGGTGTGGCTGGTTATCGCTTCCATGCCTGGGAAATACGATCCGGAGTTTTGTGCTATTATAACAGAAACCTACAGCAATCCTGAACTTGCTCAGCATTTAACTGCTAAGGAAGTTAAGGAGCTAATAGATGGGGCTTGTAATAGAAACCTAATAAGTCCGATTCCATTTATCCTCTTATTTTCTTTTTATGCGATTCCTACAGTTATTTTCAGCTTTGAATTGGCCAAGACCGAAATAGATATTCAAAAGATGGTGACTTAATGCTCACATGTTTCCAGAAAGAGTAACTGTTCTATGAATATTGTAAATGCCAAGCGGGAAGATGCTAAAACCCTCACCGAGCTGACGATTCGTTCAAAAAACTATTGGGACTATGGCCATGCGCAGATAGAGCAGTGGCGGGATGAGCTTACGATTACACCAGATTATATTAATCAGAACTCCGTTTTTAAACTGGTGGAGGAAGGGCAAACTCTTGGATTTTATGCCTTTGCACCGGAATCTCCTGAACAAGTCAAATTGAATTTTCTTTTTGTTGAGCCCGAGGCCATAGGTAAAGGATACGGAAAGCGCTTACTTACCCATTTTCTTGATGGATTGAAGGGTACAATCTACAAACGGGTGGTTCTGGATGCCGACCCCCATGCGGAAGCTTTCTATGCAAGCCAGGGATTCACAATTATCGGAAAACTGAAAAGTTCTATTGAGGGCCGATTCTTACCCATTATGCAGCTGGAGCTCAGTTAGCTAGGACGGGGGTACGTCTGTATCCTTTTAACTTACATTTTAATGATCATATCGAAGTCCGGCGCGGTCGCCATAACTTTGCCTATCACTTCCTCGGATAGGGATTTATGAAATGAATCCTCATCCTCAACTGGAACACCCATTTCTTCAAAGAAATCTCTAAACCCCTTAGGACTGTGAATGTTGATCCATTTGCAAGGTTGGTCACTTTTATTGCTAAAGGTGTGTAGTGTTCCTGGTGGGATATCTACGGATTCTCCGGCTTTTACTTGCTTGATCTCACCGTTGACCATAAACTCCATTTCGCCTTCCACGATCAAAAATGATTCCTTGTAAGAGTGGTGTAGGTGTGGAGGCGGGCCTTGCATTTGCGCAGGTGTTTCCGCAATCATCAGATCGTAGTCTCCGCTGGTGTCATGGGGGGTCACTTTGTGGCCCAATACCCATTTGGTGTTGATTGATTCCATATTCATGAGATTTGTGTCTCATAAAAGTGAAAAAAAAGTTTGAGTCCGCCAAATTTTATGAGATATTTGTCTCATGAGTAAAGAATACGTCCAATCTGGAAGAAGCAATCAGAAGCAGGAAACCCGGAAAAAAATCCTCAAAAGTGCTCAGTATTTTATTGAAAAGGGAGAGGAGTTCAATTTGGAAGATGTGGCTAACCGAAGTGGAATTTCAAGGGCGACGATTTACCGTTATTTTCCGAATGTAGACGTTCTCTCGGCGGAGGCTGGATTGGATGTAAGTACACTGGACCCGACTGAGCTCTATGCACGCTTGAAGGGAAAAGATCTGAAAGAGGACATCTTGGAAGTGCAGAACTACTATAACACCTTGGCCACTTCGCACGAGGGTCTCTTCCGCAAATACATTAGTGCCATATTAGATCAAAGCACAAAAACTCCAGAGCGGGGTGCACGACGCAAAAAAACGCTTAAGCTTTTATTTGAAGAGCAAAAAATGACTCCAAAAGAAAAAGAAGACCTCTCCAATCTATTGACCGTTTTGATGGGGATAGAACCCCTCATTGTTGCCAAGGATGTCTGTGGTTTGGACAATCAGGAGTCCCTTAGGTTGCTTAGTTGGGGCCTCGAATTGTTATTCGATGGATTTATGCATTCCAGAAAGGGATGAGCCAGATCCCACTGCTATTGAGATTTCATTTACTAGTATAGAAAGGATTCATAGCCTTTTGCAATCGATTTTTGCTTTTTTGCCTAAGTTCTGGAGGTAACTAAAATGTGATTCTATGGCAGTACCTACAATCAGTGGTTTGTACGAAACCCACTTGGATGTCGAAAACCTCGAAAGATCAATAGCGTTTTATTCGGAGGTTTTGGGGTTAAAACAATGCCGCTTTGACAACAAGCGCCGACTTGCCTTTTTTTGGGTGGGGGAAGACCGGCAGCAGATGTTAGGACTCTGGGAAAAACCCAAGGAAGAAATTGAAAAGCGGCATTTCGCATTTCGTTGCGATCCTGAATGGATTGCCAACGAATCCATCGATTTTTTAAAATCCCACAACCTGCACTATTGGAATTTTTTGCAAGACGATAACGACAAACCCATGGTCTTTGTCTGGGTGCCGGCCATATCGATTTATTTTACTGACCCCGACGGGCATTACCTCGAATTTTTAGGCTTACTCCCCGGCGAGACACAGCCCGATGAGGAGCATCGAATCGTGACTTACCAAGAGTGGTTGGAAATGGATAAATAGAAGCCTAACTTCGGGTGTGGAAACATTTCTTCATTACTTTTTACACCTGGTTTTTCCGGTGATATTGGCCTATGTGTTTTTCAGAAAGAACTGGAAAAAGGCCTACCTGATCATGCTGGCAACCATGCTAGTCGACATGGATCACGTGCTGGCCGATCCCATTTTTCAAGCCGATCGCTGCAGTATTAATTTTCATCCTTTACACACCTATTACGCAATGGGGGTGTATGTACTTTTCTTGTTCCTCCGCCGTCCATTCAAGATCATCGGTTTGGGCCTGTTATTCCATATGCTGACCGATTATATTGATTGTTTGTTGATGAATTAGTCCAATTTCATTGGTAAGGCCACAAATGGTGCCGAGCTCAAAGTCAGTTGCTCGGTTTTTACAAACGAAGCAGTAAGAGAGGCGGCGTTGTCTGTTTTCGTTAACTGTCATGCTTGAATTGGAGGTCAAAATAGAAATTTCCTTCTATAGAGCTGAAGTTTAATCCATTAAGAGGCTATTGAAGACTTTAAAAAGTGTAATTTTAAAATACTGAAAAACAGCTGGTTAACTTGTTTGGTTAACCAATTTTAGCTGATTTGTTTGAAATTGTCTTGGATTTGGGTTTATCTTGAACCTTGGAATTGGTTACATCTTCCGATAAATATATTACAACAAAACCAATAAAATGGATCATAAACGAATTACTGTAATAGGGGTTTTTGCGGCCTTGTTTTTAGGTTTTTTATTTGCCACTTGCTCTGGATCTTCCAAACAAAATGCGGCTCTTAATCCTAGCGAAATTCAATCTAGACTGGACGAATGGAAACTAATTTTAGGAGATGGAACAAATGCTGGAATCCCGGTTAATTTTAAAAATGAGGATTTTTTCTATACCGCTAATGACGGGGACGACTGGGTGGTTTATAAAACCCCTAATGCTGGGAATACACATGGTACCTCCAACAATACACGAACAGAGCTGGCGCAATTGAAAAAATGGTTGCCCAGCACCGGTGGTAAGATGGGTGCAACCCTCAAAGTAATGAATGTATCCCCAACGGGAGATGCCCGAGTTGCCGCCTCCTATTCAGTAGTTGTAGGTCAGATACATAGTGCTGACGGTCATGAAAATGAGCCTTTCAAGGTTTTTTATAAGAAATTTCCGGGGCATACTAAGGGATCCGTGTTTTGGAATTATGAAATTAATACGGCTGGAGATGATAACTCGAAACGCTGGGATTATTCTTATCCGATCTGGGGTTACGACTTTTCTGTTACAGGTCAAGATGTTGATTCTTACCCAACCGAACCTGAGGATGGTATCGAGCTTGGAGAGGAATTTAGCTATGAAGTTGATGTGAAGGATGGTATCATGTACTTGACGTTCAGTAGTCCTGGACATGAGACTAAAAAGTTTACTAAGAACCTCATGGAAACCGAATACGGAACGTCAGCCAATGTTCCAACACAGGTTAAGAGTTTATTCTATCCTATTGGACAAGATGGTGTGGAGCGATCTAATGCCTATGCCGAAGAGGGGATCTTTTTTAAGTTAGGATCGTATAATCAAACCAATGGGAAGGATCCTGCGGTCAATCGAGTTTGGTGCTCTGGTGCTGAGACCCATGATGGAGATCTGGCCTTGCAGTACGCCGATGGAAATTATGCCGAGGTGTGGTTTAAAGATGTCAGTATTGAGGTGAGTCCTGACGCATACTCTAATGCAGGGTACTTTGAAGCCAATGATGGATTGAGCAAGAAAACGGTTTACCCGAACGAGGTTATTCCTTTTATGGATAAGTTCAAAATATTAACTGGTGATGGAACCCATGTTGATGATATTACTCAATATGAAGACAAAGACTTCTTCTACACGGCAATTGACGGAACTCGACGATGGGTTGTTTACAAGACTCCGAATTCAGGTGTTACCTCAAAAAACTCCAGTAATACACGTACAGAGTTGCATGAGAAAAGAGAATGGGTTCCAGAGGAAGGTGGGAACCTGACCGGTACCTGCAAAGTGATGCATGTTTCGACCTCTGGGGATTCTAGAGTGGCTGCCTCCTATTCTGTCGTGGTTGGTCAAATTCATAGCGGTGAGGGGCATGAAAATGAACCATTAAAAATATTCTATAAGAAATTTCCTGGTCATACAAGGGGATCTGTGTTTTGGAATTATGAAATCAATACGGCTGGTGAGGATAATTCAAAACGATGGGATTACTCCACAGCGGTATGGGGTTACGATATGTCTGTAGTGGGTGATAATCGAGATACTCCACCCGCTGAGCCTGTAGAAGGAATTGCACTGGGAGAGGAATTCAGTTATGAAGTGAATGTTTACGAAGGTATTATGTACTTGACATTTTCCAGTCCAGGGCACGAAACCAAAACGTTTACAAAAAACTTGCTTCGCTCTGAATACACCGAAAGAAGTCAGATCCCGACGCAGGTCATGGAAACCTTCGCACCCATTGGGCAGGACGGAGTAGAAAGGGCCATAGCCTACAGTGGTGAAAAAGGATATTTTAAACAAGGCGCTTACAATCAAACCAATGGTAAGGATCCAGAGTCCAATATGGTTTGGTGCGCCGGTGCAGAGACCTATGGAGGTGATATCGCTAAGCAATATGCCAACGGCTGCTATACTGAAGTTTGGTTTAGAGAAGCGACCGTAGGGCCTGGTAAAAAGCCTGAATAAGTTCTAAATTCAAGAAAGGGTCAGTTATTAGTTTCCTGGGTGAATGACTTTTTGCTAGGGTAAATTCTCATCCTTACTTGCGTTTACTCGACTTGGCTAAAGGATTAAAATCCAGGGCCAGTTGAACCCAATAGGCCAAATCTTCTTCTAAATCGAAGCCGTCTGGAGTAACGAAAATATACCCTCTCATCGGTCTGCCGGTAAAATCCATGGGCAGGCATTCCTCCCGATCGATATGGACGGTGTAAGCCTCTTCGCCGATTCGCGCCATAAGCAGACTGTCTCCAAATTTCTTGTCAATGTGAATGCCGAGGAGCATTTTATCGTCTACCGAAAAGAGGTAGCCGCCCATCATTTTCTTGGCCGTAAATGCGACTTTTTTCTCGTGGAGAATTCGTTCAATGCGTTCCGCTAAATAGGGGTCGAAAGCCATAAGACGAAGTTATTCGTTTTGGTCAAACAGCCTAATCCTTCCGTCGTTTTTAAACTGGAGCTGATCTGAAGTGAGGATCGAAAATGCGAGTATTTAGGAATCCTTGGGGAGTTTTAGCCCTTTGACCCAGGGGATTTTGGATTCGTAGAAAACCAATTTTTGGGTTTTGGTGTCAAACCGGGCCTTGGTGTTGCTGAGGTCCATGTCTTTACTTCCCTGCAGTTCGATCTGCAGTCCTTTAGATACCCAAGTGCCTTGAACAAACAAGCGTTCTTCGTTCTGTTTTTTTAACTGCCGATAGGATTGGAAGCTGAATGTACCGTCAGGATATAATTCTAAAGTGTATTCTGTCTTGGCGGTGTTTTCTTCACCGGAGGTAAACAAATTGTATTCTCCAGAGAGACTTTCTTTTTGGCTATAAGCGAAAACGCTAATAAAAAGACAAAGGGCCGTCAGGAATTTCATCGTTGATTGATTTGTGTTAAGAATATCAAAAATCGTGCCCTAATAGGATTTTGTCTTGTAAAACTCCTGCAGGATGTAAAAGGCTTTTTTCTTTTCCCCTTTTTCTGAAATAAGCCCTTTTCGGTTGTAGTTGTCTTGTATCTCGGCTAAGACTCTTCTCGGTGAACGAAAATCAACCAGAATCCAAGGAGATACCCCTCGGAATTGCTCTATTTTATTGAGCATTTTAAGGGTCTCTTCGTAGAGGTAGGCTTGGTAGTCCTCCGTCCAACGCTCTTCCTTTGAACCGCGTAATCCATACTTGGCTCCTGCTCCGAACTCCGAGATGATTACGGGCTTATCCTGGGGAATATCCCATTGAATTTGCCTGCACTTTTCTATGGGGCCGTCATACCAGCCAATGTATTGGTTAAAGCTCAGTAGGTCGACCACTTCTGCGAAAGGATCAGAGATGGTCCGGGTAAATCCATCATCACTGATGGATTGTTGTTCTAAGGCTGCACTTATCAGGCGGTTGGGGTCGGTAGCCTTCGTAAAAGAAGCTAGCTTGTTTAAAAAGGTGTTTCGTGCAGGACTATTCGGGGTTTCGTTGGCCATAGACCATATGATCACACTGGCGCGGTTATAATCGCGTTGGAGCATTTCGCCAAGTTGGTTTTGCGCATTTTGATAGGTAGAGGGATTGCTCCAATCGATGGTCCAATAGACGGGGATTTCTTCCCATACCAAAAGCCCCATACGATCGGCGACCCGAACCATATGCTCGTTGTGTGGGTAGTGGGCTAAGCGAACATAGTTACAGCCGAGTTCTTTGGCCCAAGACAGGAGTCTTTCAGCGTCTTCTATAGTGGTACTACGGCCTCCGGAATAAGGACTTTCTTCGTGTATGGATATGCCTTTTAAAAAGATGCTTTTTCCATTCAACAGTATATCGGCTCCCTGGGTCTCAATAGTTCTGAATCCCATCTCTTCTTCTATGCTATCTCCTTCGGTCGAAATCTTAATGGTGTATAGCTTGGGATTTTCGGGTAACCAAGTGCTCAATCTTCTTGGCTTGAGACTGAAAACGAGCTTACCATTGCCATCGGTTTTAAAACGCTGATCGATTTTGAGCTCCGGAATTTGAATGTGAACTGCTTGATTTGCGCGCTGGCTGCCCTCCAAAAACAACTCCCCTTCAATGTGGTTTTTCTTGGTCTTGGAAAGAGCCAATCTGTAGGTTTTTATGTAGGTATCGGGAGTTTCAATGAGCTTGACATCTCTAGTGATGCCACCGTAGTTCCACCAGTCAGTATTCAGGGTTGGAACTCCTTCTTTTTTTCGCTGATTGTCGACTTTAAGAATTAAAAAATTGTCTTTTTGCTTGAGATGTTCCGAGACTTCGAACTGAAAAGGAGTAAAGCCGCCAAGGTGTTGACCTAGTTTTTTTCCGTTGAGGTAGACATCAGCTTTGTAATTGACGCCACCAAAATGTAAAAAGACTCGATTGTCTTGGGATTTTTTCTGGTAATCGAAAGATCGCTTGTACCATATACTTCCTTCGTAATAAAAGAGCTTTTCTTTTTGGGTATTCCAATCCCCTGGAACCTTTATGTTGTCCATCAAATCGAAATTATACTCGATCAGATCACTTTTACTCTGGGGTTTGGCGTTGGTGAAAAAGGCACCATTCCCAGGGTTTGATTGGTTTTCAAAAGGTTCGTATCGGTAGTTGTAGAATCCATTTTCGTAGGGATCCACGATGTATTTCCATGGGCCATTTAGATCTGTCGAAGGGCGCTGGTAGGTGTTGGTTATCAGGTCTTGGCCTTGGCTT
Source organism: uncultured Flavobacteriaceae bacterium (assembly GCA_964558965.1). Lineage (GTDB taxonomy): Bacteria > Bacteroidota > Bacteroidia > Flavobacteriales > Flavobacteriaceae > Aureicoccus. Next base: position 38,247 of record CAZLGZ010000001.1, on the reverse strand, counting down.
AATGAACAAGCGGATACCAGGAGAAAAAAAGTGAGAAGGTTCTTCATAATAGCTGCTGATTAGATTTGTTTTCCTCGCGCGCGTGAGGCGTAATTATAAGCCCAAATTCTCAAACAGTTGTAAAAATATTTCTGTTACATTACGCGTAAAGCCAATAAACATGAAGACAGTTTTCCATCAGTTAAAGAAGTTAATACTCGCTTTTGGTCCAGGGATTTTTGCGATAGGATACACCATTGGTACGGGTAGTGTCACCTCTATGATTGTTGCAGGTAGTAGTTTTGGAATGCAACTCTTGTGGGTGTTATTGCTGAGTTGTGTCTTTTCGGGTTTACTGATTTACGTTTACGGTAATTATGCGTTGCAAACCGGAGAAACAGCCCTTTATGCCTTTCGAAAGCATATTCCATTTGGTAAGTGGATGGCCATCATGATCATACTAGGGGTTAGTGTGGGACAATGGAACTCTCTGATGGGAATACTAGGAATATCCTCCAATATCCTTTATGAAATTATCCAGATTTATCAACCGGGTATTGCAGAATACAAGTACGAAACGGTTTTAAGTATTGCTGTCTTGGTTATTGTTATCATGTACTTTTTACTCCTGAAAGGAAAGTATACCTTTTTTGAAAAGGTACTGGTCATTTTTGTTTCCATCATGGGACTTTCTTTCTTGGTTTCTCTTTTTTTAGTCTATCCGTTGCCTTTGGAAGTTGTTCAGGGATTAGTCCCCTCAATCCCAGAGGTAGAAGGTGGGCAGATGCTCGTAGCCGCCTTTGTGGGGACTACTATGGCAGCAGCTACCTTTTTATCTCGTCCACTTTTTGTTAAGGGGAAGGGGTGGAATAAATCTCATCTGGTTCAACAAAAAAGGGACGCCATTTTCGCCGCTTTTTTGGTTTTTGCTATTAGCGCCGCAATAATGGCTGTGGCCAGTGGAGCTTTATATCCAGATGGCGAACCGGTGGTTAAAGTGCTGGACATGGTGAATGTGTTGGAACCTTTAGCAGGCAAGTTCGCCCTAACTCTTTTCTTTTTTGGCACCCTGAGTGCTGGGCTCTCTTCTATTTTTCCTTGTTTGTTGATAGCTCCTATTTTGTTGGCGGATTACCAATCGGGAGAATTGGATACAAAATCCAAACAATTCAAATTAATTACGGCGATTGCCTGTCTGTTTGCCTTAATTGTGCCCGTCTTTGGGGCCAACCCCATACAAATTCAGATTATGTCACAGGTTTTTAATGTGTTTGTATTGCCCCTGGTCATAATAGGAATTCTATGGCTCATCAATAGAAAGTCGGATCAAATCCAACGGCCTTCTTGGGGAGTCAATCTAGGCTTGATGGCTGCTTTGGTTTTTGCCTGTATTATCTCGTACAACGGCTCGATAGCGCTAATTGATTTTTTTTCCGGCTAATCTGTATAGCTTATTGACGAGTTAGCCAGTCTTCAAATTCTTTTTTCTTCTTTGGGTCGGTCAAGGGGTATAAGCCAATGATGCCATCTCCCTGAGCAACTCTTTCTTCTACAAATTGTTCGTAGAGTGTCATGTTTTGGCATTCATCCGCTATGGTTTTACCTAGGTGTTCAGGTATAACCATAACCCCATCTCGGTCGCCCACTATAAAATCACCAGGAAAGACGGCTACTTCTCCGCAGGCAATCGGTTCATTGATGGCAATGGCTTGATGTAGGGTGAGATTGGTTGGAGCGGAAGGTCTGTTTTGAAAGCTCGGGAATCCGAGAGCTTCAATTTCTTTGCAATCACGGAAACCGCCATCAGTAACGACTCCTTCTACGCCTCTTTTAAGCAGTCTGCCAATCAATAAAGAACCCGCTGAGGCCGCTTTAGGATTCTGGCGGCTGTCAATAACCAGTACATAACCTTTCGGACACTCTTCTACAGCGACTCGCTGTAAATGTTTGGGATCTTTAAAAACGGTAATTGGATTGAGGTCTTCCCTGGCTGGGATATAGCGCAATGTATACGCCAGACCGACCATGTTTTTTTTGAGCGATCCGATGGATTGAACATTCTGGATGTATTGATTCTTTAGTCCAGCCTTAAATAAGCTCGTAGCAATTGTGGCCGTACTCACCTGTCGGAGTTGTTCGATTATTGCTTTTTGTTCTGACGTCATGAAACAAAGATGGGAGTATTTCTTTAAAACGGACTCGATCTTCAGTGACTATTGACTGGAATCAAGAGTTTCAACTTTATGCACTTGGGCTGACTAGCTTAAGGATGAAATATGAATTTGATTTTTTGGTGGTCACTTGACGAATGGAAACTGACGACTTGAGAAATTAAGTGTTAAAAATTTGTCAAGTTTTTAAATATGGATATATTTGGTTGACCAATTTGGTTAACCAATCAAACAACAGTCTCAAACAAAATCAAGAATAATGAAGAATAATTTACTAATGAAAGGGCGTACTTACTTAGGTCTTGCGCTATTTATCTCGATCTTCTTTGCCTGTGAAAACGAAGAAGAAGGCTTGAGAGCAGATCAGTTCGAAGGGGAAGTCGCGCCACTTGCCGTTAGTTTTACCACCTCTTCTATGTTTTTAGAGGTCAGTACAACCAATACCTCACAAAATGCCCGATCCTATGCTTGGGACTTTGGTGTAGATGGAACGGATGATGATACTTCTATTGAATTTGCTCCAAGCTATACCTACGAAACGGGAGGAACCTACACCATCACCTTGACCTCAACAGGAGACAATGGGCAAGAACAGACGGTTACTCGGGAGGTGACAGTTGCCAGAGAAATGATTAATCCTTCGGCCTCTTTTACCAGTACGGCTAATTTCCTGGAGGTTACCTTTGCTGATTCATCGACCAATGCGGATTCCTACGCTTGGGATTTTGGTGATGGGGCAGGGACTTCTACCGAGGCTAATCCAGTTTATACCTATTCTACAGCCGGAACTTATTCCGTTTCTCTAACGGTGACAAGTACCACCAATGACAGTGATACTTTTACAGCAGATGTTACCGTTGAAGCGATGCCGGTACCACCCACAGCAGATTTTTCTTTTACAGCGAATTTCTTAGAGGTGAGCTTCTCGGATGAATCGGTTGCTAATGATGGAAACATAACAGCTTATTCATGGGATTTCGGCGATGGGTCAGGTACTTCGACTGATGCAAACCCTGTATATACCTATGGGGCGGCTGGATCGTACCAAGTCATGTTGACTATTACTTTTGATGATGTATTGGGGCAGACTTCAGCTTCTAGAACCCAAAGTATTTCGGTAACAGCTGATCCTGGAGCAACGGCAACCTTTGCCGCAGTTATTCAAAATGGAGATATGCAATCTTATCCAACCGCTGAAAACAATAACAATGATCTTGTTGATGCGTGGACGGTGGATCCGGATAACACTTTTAATGATGGGTCTGATACTCCATTCAATTTCTGGAGAAATGACACCCTAGAGGGGTGGGTTTCTGACCCCGCGAATAATGGAGGTAGCGGAACAACCGATAAGGGGAGTTCTTCCGGAACCGATGCGACCTCTGCAGGAGGAACCTCAGACAGATCTCTGAAGTTTGACAGTTCAGGAGAAAGAGCTTATCAGCCTTTTGAAGTCGAAACAGATGTTATCTATAGCCTTACTGCTTTTGTAAAGTCCGAGAGTACGCCCGTAGGAGATGTTGAAGGAACCATTTATATCCTTTCTGATGAGCCGGCGGCTGATACCGACTTGCCTTCATTGGCCCTGGCAACTATTCCGGTTACCACCAACGCCCTGAATACTTGGCAGCAAGTTTCTTTTAGCTTCAAGGCAGAGTCTACTTTCAGTTTCCCTCAAAGTCGAGTTGATGAAAATGCAGCTGATATTTTGACATCAACAGCTCAAAAGTTTGTCATCTTCTACTTTGTGCCTACAAATACAGTAACAAGTACAAATGAGGTATTTATCACGGATATCGTGATTACTACCCCAGGATTTTAATAGTTAATCAGTTTACAGTAAAAGCCCGATGGAGAAATTCATTGGGTTTTTTTACTTCTAAAAGAACATTGAGTAAAACATTTTAAAAAGCAAACAGGAATAATGAAATCATTTGGATCGAGCAAAGAATTTATTCAAGGCAATGAACTGGATTGGGAAGTTGTCGGTGAAGGATTAAAGCGAAAGATTATGGGCTATGACGACAAGATTATGCTGGTCAAAGTTCATTTTGAGGTTGGGGCAATTGGTCAAATGCATGCCCACTACCATTCACAAGTAACCTACGTTGAAAGTGGAAGCTTTGATGTGACCATAGATGGTAAAACCCAGACGTTGAAAGGTGGTGATTGTTTTTATATTCCACCCAATGCGATGCATGGAGCAATCTGTACAGAGGCTGGCGTATTGATTGATGTTTTTAGCCCAATAAGGGAAGACTTTATGGAATAGCAAATTTGGACGGTCATTTTTTTGATTCTGTCCAGAAAGTGACTTTTTAATTGCTTAAATCATTAAAATTTTAACATTTAAATGGTTGAATCACTTTTCATTAACGATTGTATAACATATATTTGGTAATCCAAAGTGGTAAACCAATTTGGATTACCAATAAATTGAATTCGCATTCGATGAAAACCTAACCTGGGGAATAGACACTAAATAGACTTTTCCCTTCCATAAGAAACCACTAGTTATTGTGCCTCATAATTTGAAATAGAAATCCAAAAGCCGAAGCATTTCGGCTATTGGTGTTTCTCTTGAGAGGCTAAAAAATTGGTGCACTGCTTAACAATGGGGATTCACACTGCAAATAAATCAACTAATTCAAATGAACTTACGAACAAAACTATTGATTGTGGGGCTATTGCTAGTCAGTATCCCTCTATTCGCACAGGAGACCTTTAACGTCTCCGGTACCGTGTACGACGAAAACAAAGTCCCGATTCCAGGGGCTAATGTTATTGTGGTAAACACCACAAGAGGGGTTCAGACAGACTTCGATGGTAATTTTACGCTAGCTGTTTCTGAAGGTGAACTTTTGAGGTTCTCTTACATAGGTTATGCTGAGCAAACGGTTGCTATTGTAAACCAAAGAGTACTCAGTATTACCTTAAAAGTGAGTTCTGAGGAGTTGGACGAAGTAGTCGTCATTGGTTACGGTACGCAAAAGAAGTCCTTGTTAACCGGTGCTATATCCAAAGTAGTCAATGAGGATCTTGAGCAAATTGCCGTTTCCCGAGTTGATGAGGCATTGATTGGCCAGGTTTCCGGGGTTAATATTCGGAATTCCGAGGGAGAAGCGGGGTCCGCTCCTACCATCCGAATTCGAGGTGTCGGTTCGATTACTTCTAATAATGGGCCACTGGTTGTAGTGGATGGAGCTGTTGTTGGGTCCGATTTCTTGACCAATATCGATATGAATAATGTGGAGTCTTTTGAGGTTCTGAAGGATGCTGCATCCGCTGCTATTTTTGGATCGCGTGGTTCAAATGGTGTTATTCAAATAACAACAAAACAAGGTAAGGAGGGAAAGGCTCGATTTACTTATAACACTTTTACGGGTCTAAAACGAGGCCGCCGAAGTGATGCCTATGATATTGACTTTGAAGGTGAGTTGCAAAGAGAGATTGAGGTAACAGGAGGACTGTCATTAGGAAGTCAAATGCGTCAGTTAATCAACGCAAATAACGATTGGCAATCCATCGTTCTGAATGGAGGAGAAATCCGGAGTCATAGTTTTGGTGTACGCGGTGGTACAAAAAAGACCAAGTACAATTTGAATCTGAGCTATGTTTCGGATGATGGTGTCTTACTGACCGATAGCTTTGAGCGTTATCAGGCACAGGCAAAAATTGATACCGAAGTGAGCAATAGATTAAAGGTGGGAGCTAGTTTTTCACCCTCTTATTCCAAAAGACGTCGTTTCAGTGCAACCGGATTGTATGATGTAATTCGACAACCATCTTGGGTGCCGGCGAGATTGGATGAGACGAATATCAATTTTGTAAACCGTATTCGCGATGGGGGCCGTTATGCTGATGCGCAAGTAGGTGACTATGTTTTGCAGCGCATGTTCGATGACTTTCAATTCCCCGATGGAGCGACCAGTATTTTTGATGCCAGTGGTAATTTTCAAGGTATTCCTGTAGGCAGTGGAACGGATGTGAGTAACACCAGTAACATCAACCCGTTAGCTAAATTACTGGAGCGTCAGAGATTCCAAGAGCGATACAATTTTTATGGACGTCTCTATGCTGATTATAAGCTCAATGACGATTTTAGTTTTAGATCTTCATTTACGGCCACTTACGAAAATAGAATCAGTACAGATTATCAAGGGATCAACGAATCTCGAAATGGAGCAGCAGGTGCTAATTCTTCTTATGATACGCGCAGTCGTTGGGCTTTGATTTCGGATAATATCCTAAGCTTTAATAAAACGGTCGGAAAGCACGAAATTAATGCCATAGCTGGTTTTTCTTTGGAACACCGATTTTTTGAGGAATCTCAGCTGGAAACCAGTGGATTCACTTCAGACCTTATTCCGAATGTAGGCGGGGGTTCAATCATTAACGAGGGTACGGCATTTGACTATGAAAATACCTTGAATGCTTTCTTGGCTCGTGTTATATATTCTTATGACAACAAATACTTGTTCAACGCCAGTATCCGTCGTGATGGAAGTTCGATTTTTGGACGCAATGTTAAATACGGAAACTTTCCTGCAGTATCTGCCGGATGGGTTGTTTCCAATGAGGACTTCATGGAGAATGTGGATTGGATTAGTCAGTTAAAGTTCAGATTCAGTTATGGGGTAACGGGAACCAATGATCTCGATGGAGACTTCTTGACAGAGAATTATCCTTCCTTGGCTTTGCTTGAACCTTCCAGTGCGGTTGTTGATGGAACGATTACGAATGGTTTTGATCCAGTAAATATCCCAAATGAATTGCTGCAGTGGGAGCGTTCGAAAGAAATTAACCCTGGTGTTGATTTCGGCTTCTTTAACAATGCGCTTTCTGGTTCATTAGATTATTACAAAAGAACCAGTGATGAGTTACTCTTAGATAACCCCGTAGCAGGAACTACTGGATTTACCTCAGCTCTTGTTAATCTGGGAACGGTCGAAAACGAAGGTTTTGAGCTGGAGTTAAGAGGGCGAATTGTCAATACCGAAAAGTTCGGATGGAGAACCACTCTTATCGGCTCGTACAACAAGAATACGCTTGTTGATTTCGGAGATTCCAACGGCCAGGTGGTCAATACAAATGATGGAAGCCGATTGGTAGAATGGATAAACCTAGAAGGAAGACCTATTTCATCATTCTACGGTTATGTCTATGATCGTGAAATTGATTTTGAGTTTCTTTCCGATCCTTTCCGTCAAGTGGGTAATAGAACCCAATTTGTCTATGCAAAAGACTTGAATGGAGATGGTTTAATTGATGAAGATGATAAAACCATTCTTGGAGATCCTTATCCAGATTTAATCTGGAGTGTGAACAATGAATTTCGCTTCGGGGATTTAGATTTTAGTTTCTTGGTTCAAGGGAGTCACGGGGCTAAAACCTATAACCTAGGTGATCAGTATGTCTTTGATTTCTTCAACAGTAATACGGTTGATTTTAACCCGGCAACTGCTCCTGATCAGCAGTTCCTCGTGCAGCGAATTTTCACGAGCCAACTCGTGCAAAACGCGGGCTATGTTGCACTAAGAACCGTGCGTTTGGGTTACAACTTCCCGAAATCTATTACAGAGACCTTAAACCTGACAAGTCTGCGTTTATACGCCACAGGTCAAAACTTGCTGTTTATTACAGCGGATGATTACACCGGATGGAATCCAGAACACGTGCGTGAATTGACGCCACTTACTTATGGGTACCAGCGTGGAGGAACAGCTATTCAGCGGGCTGTAACCTTAGGACTAAACGTAGAATTTTAATAGACCATTACAAGACTTATGAAACCATTAAAAATCATTTCAGTATTTATCATGGCCTTGTTTGTTGGGTCATGCGATTTAGAACCGTTGCCAACTTCGGCAACAACCGTTGACAATTTCTTTAGTGATGATGAAGAAATAACGGCAGGAATCATCAATATCTATAACGCAATTCAAGGAAGTAACCCTCTGGAAGGAGATGGAGGGTTCAATAACCCTTTCTTAGGTGTTCAGATTGAATATCAAATGGCGGAGACCTTGAGTGATAATTCAAGAACCAAAAGTGGGTCTCCTCAAGGATTTGATTTTGAGACATTCACCGTAATGCCGGAAACAGCAGCAGTAATTACTTATTATAGAAGTATGTACCGCGTCATTTTTACGGCCAATTTGGTACTTGAAAATTTGGAGAATGCTTCTTCTGCTAATGCAGGTAAGTTTGAGGCAGAGGCTCGTTTTTTGCGGGCATACGCCTACTTCAACCTCGTTCGATTTTATGGGGATGTTCCCTTGGTTGATCGTGTCATTGGCCCTGAGGATGTAGAAACCGCCTTTACAAGAGTGAATACAAGCCAGGTATATGATCTAATTGTAAGTGATCTCGAATTTGCCGTTGCCAGTGATTTAGATAACAGCTTTAGAACACGTGCCTCTAAAGCAGCAGCGCAAACTTTCTTGGCTAAGGTGTATATGACTTTGGGCATAAATTACCTACAAGCCCAACGATTATTAGAAGATGTGATTGATAGCGGTGACTACAGTTTGGAGTCTAA
>CAZLGZ010000001.1:15800-29456 GCA_964558965.1 uncultured Flavobacteriaceae bacterium | reverse complement strand
CGATATGCAGATGTACTGCTTCTTCATGTGGAAGCCATAATGGCGGGTGGTCTAGAGACAAGCGCTCCAGCCGCAATCGAGTCTTTTCAGGCTGTTCGGGCAAGAGCTGGTATTACCGACCCTGTAACAAGTATAACGAAGCAGATGTTGATGGACGAGAGAAGAGTGGAGTTAGCCTTTGAGAACCATAGATTCCACGACCTGAAAAGGTTTGGAGTTGCTCAAGAGGTACTTTCTGCTTTTTCTGAGGCCAATAACCATGACTTCCAGGCTTTTGAGCTATTGTTGCCTATCCCGGCAGCAGAGATCGCTATTAGCCAAGGTTTCTTAACCCAAAATCCGGGTTACTAATAATTCAGACAGAATAATAATTTGAAAAAAGATTTAGTAAGATGAAAACCAAATTAGCGAGCTTTTTGGCTTTGGCACTGGTAGTAGTTTCATGTGATTTTATAGATGAATTGCCCGATGCTAATTCAATAAGTGATGAAACTCCACCAACAGCGTTCTTTACTTTTCAGAATGGTGTGGAAATTGAGACATTTAGAAATGTATTGTTTGCGAATCAATCGGACAATGCAACTACCTATACCTGGGACTTAGGCGATGGTACGGTAACGAATGAATTTGAACCAGCTCATACCTATGCGGGTGAAGGCACCTATGTAGTTACCCTCACCGTATCGGATGCACTCGGGCAAACGGCAAGTTATACCGCGGATCTTGAACTAATTGAGCCAGAAGCACCTGCGGTACCGGATCCGGTTTTATTGAACCCTGATTTTACACGTTCCCCTAAATCCTCAGGATCGGATTGTACATGTTCCGGTTGGATTAACAAGAGTGTCGGAGAACAAGGTGAATCAAGTAGTGGAAATGGGTCGGATGTGTTAAAGTTTGACAATGCGGAGCCTGACCATGTCTATCAGGAATTCGAGGTTGTCCCGAACGCGGATTATCGCATTGAAATCCCTGTATTATTCCAATCAGACCGCCCCGGAGATTTACCTAGCCAATTGGAAATTCGAATTCTTGCAGGTGAAGGCTATGTGGATGGGTATACGCCTATTTACTATACCGAGACTACCGAGATTCCACAAGATGGGTTTGGGTATACATCGGTTGCGCAAATTGAAGTTGCCGAAAACAACCTTATGGTTGAGGCCATTAGCAATCCGAATGATTCAGAATACCGAGTATTTACCTTTTTCTTTAATTCTGGGTCGAACGATAGTGTTGCCTTGTACATAAGAGGGATCGGAAATTCAGGGCCTGAGGATCCTGCAGATTTTGCGCTGTTCGGCTTTTCTAGTGGAGACGAAGAAATTAGAGCTGATTCTGTAACCATTACAGCGATTAATTAAAGAAGTATGCGTTTAAGGAAATCTTTGGCAGCTTTAGTGCTTTTTCAATTTTTATTTGCCTTCCAGCTTCATGCCCAGTCTAATAAGAACGATGCTAGTTCTGATCAAACAGCGGTAGTGGCTAAGAAGAATAAAAAGAAGAAAAAGAAAAAGTTTAGGCTGCCAAAGGTGGACTTAACGAACTGGTCGGTAACCATCCCGGAGGGCAATGGTAAAGGAAAAGCCATTAGCGTTCAACCGCCATTTATTTTGGATTACGCCAAAAATGATACCCTATTGCCTTATATGTATAATGATTCTTCCGCTGGGGCTTTGGTTTTTTACGCTTATCCAAGTACTTCGACCACGGCCAATACCAAGTACTCACGTTCGGAATTACGCGAACAGATGGAGCCAGGGAACAATAATGTAAACTGGACCTTTAAGGACGGTGGTTATATGAAGGCAAAAATGGCAATGGGCCAAGTTTCTAAAGGTGCGGATGGTAAGTACCACAAAGTAATTATCGCTCAAATTCATGGACGATTAAGCAATGAACAGAGAGAAACGATTGGGCAAAAAGACAATAACGCGCCTCCTATCCTCAAGATCTATTGGGAAAATGGCAAGATTAGAGTGAAGACCAAGGAGCTTAAATTCAAAGGAGTTGACCAAGTAGGGATTCTTCATAAGGATGCTTGGAAAGATGATAAAGGACGCAACTTTGAAGACGAAGTGGGATTTGGAAAATTCACCATTGAGATTAAAGTTTCGGATGGCAAGATGGTCGTGATTCTCAATAAAAACGAGTTTTTTGTCTATGATGGACCGAGTATTAGACGGTGGGGCGTATTTGAGAATTATTTCAAGGTTGGAAATTATTTGCAGACAAGGGATGAAGGTGCCTTTGCTCGTGTCAAGCTTTACGAGCTGAGTGTCTCCCACTGATTGCTGTGACCTATCCCTAAGAAATGCCCTGTGGACCTAATTGGAATTAACGAATGGATTCTTTAGATAAATTACCTTCCTCTTCCGTGAATATTAAGGAGATTAGTGGCGCCGAGCACTCGACTTTACAAAAACAAATTATCGGGAGGATCCGAGATCTTATCGTTTTTAAGAACCTTGAACCTGGTGACAAATTACCTTCTGAAAGGGTGCTTTCTGAACGCTTTGAGGTCAGTAGAAATAACCTTCGAGATGCAATCCAGCGTCTAGAGTTTTACGGAATACTTCAATCCATTCCTCAAAGCGGAACCTTTATCGCAAATATTGGCAGAACAGCGATGCAGGGTATGTTGAATGATATTTTAAGTCTCAATACTCCTGATTTTAAGTCCCTCGTAGAAACCCGGATTCTTCTGGAATTAAAAACAGTTGAATTGGCAGCACTAAGAAGGACCAATGAAGATTTAGAGCAGATAAGAGCCACGCTCAATGCTTACAATAAGAATATACTCCAACAGAAGGATGCCTTGGAGGAAGACCTACTCTTTCATTTGGCTATTGCAAGAGCCAGTAAGAATGATGTCATGATTAATTTCATGCTGATTATTACACCAGAAATCATCACCAATTTCGAAAAATACAGTGTCTGTGATGAATTGGAATCAACAAGTCGTATTAGTGAACATGAAAATATATATCTGGCCATAGAGAATAAGGATTCGGAAAGGGCAAAGGAGATGATGAGGTTGCACTTGAACGATCTTTATCAGTTCTGCTACCAAAATGAGGGGTGATGCGGGCTAATTCTAAATTGCCTAATTGAATATGGATTTAGGATTTTTGAGGGGTGTAAATTGTAATTACATAATTCCTTTCCTTGCCTAAGTATTGAAATCTCAATTTTTTAACATATTTCTCTAATATTTCCTTTGGTTTAACATTGTGATAACATATATTTGAATCGATATAATTGGTTAACCAGTGTGGTTTACCAAACTGTCCAACCATATTTAAAAAAGAATAAACAAAATCTGCAAAACAAAAAAAGGATAAGCAAAGCCTATCCTTTTCACCTACTTCTGTTCGAGGGAAGTAATCTTAGTCGACATCAGAGTTCTTCTAATGCTATTCACAAATTTAGTGAATATTCATTTGTGGAATGACGGTGTTCGGCTTGCTCTTGGGGGACGAGAGCTGAAATTAAACTAAGTTGAATTAACTGAAAACAAATGAATTTAAGAACAAAGCTATTTACAGTTGTAGGGTTGCTTATCGGCCTGCAGCTGTTTTCGCAAGAGGTTACAGTAACAGGTTCTGTAGCTGATGCCAGTGGTGTTCCCATTGTTGGGGCCAACATCCTGGTCGTTGGAACAACCAACGGTACTCAGACCGATTTTGACGGTAATTACTCCATTACTGCTGCATCGGATGCTACATTACAATTTTCGTATATCGGATACGCGACCCGTAATATTGCTATCGATGGTAAAACAGTAATCAATGTTACCTTACAAGAAGACCTAAGTCAACTGGATGAGGTCGTTATTATTGGTTATGGGTCCAGAAAGAAGTCTTCGCTTACCGGGGCAGTGGCCAAAGTTGAAGGTGGTGAAATTGCCGCCATCCAAGCTCAACGTGTTGATGAGGCCTTGGGTGGTAAACTTTCGGGTGTATTGATTCAGAATCAAGACGGTGCTCCTGGAGCTGATCCGAAAATTCAAATTCGTGCCGCCTCCTCTGTTAATGGTAACTCAAATCCATTAATAGTCGTGGACGGATATCCAATATCGGGTAGTCTTGCTACGGTGAACCCAAATGATATCGAAAGTCTGGAAGTGCTGAAGGATGCTGCTTCTGCGGCCATTTATGGTTCACGAGGTGCAAATGGGGTAATTCTGGTGACCACCAAACGCGGTCGGACAGGAAAGCCTAACTTTAGTTACAACACTTATTTCAGTACATCAAGCCGTTATTTAAGAGATAATATCAAAACGACTTCCGGTGAATATGCAGCAATTGCTCGAGCCAATATTGCTGATGGAACCTTTAATGTTTCAGACCTTGATCCTGCAATTGTTGAATACAGGTTGAATGCATTTGCTAATTCACCTGACGTCGTGGGTGTAGAGGATTGGTTTTTCCGAAATGGTTCAAGTATGAACCATGACTTCAGTGTTAGCGGAGGAACGGATAATGTCAACTACTTTGCATCTTTGGGTTATTTGGACACAGAAGGTGTGGCAATTACTCAAGGTTTTGAAAGAGTAAATGCGCGATTGAACTTGGATGCTAAATTGGGTAAAAAGATCAAGACAGGAATGAGTTTTAACGGCTTCTATTCTGATCGAGACATTGTCGGGCACGATATGCGAGATCTCTTAAGAGCTTATAGCATTCACCCGATATACCATACGGAGGAATCCATTGCTTTTGTTCAACAGTTGGATCAACAGGCTCAAGCTCTAGGTCTAGCCTCTTTCGATTCTGGATTCAGAGGTGGGGCAGATGCTCCATGGAACAGCAGTATTTATACTCTTGAGCCAGGAATGACTGCTCAAGATTGGCACTACGGAAGAAGTGGTAACGGAATTGGAGGATCTGGAGATGCGGGTCCTGCGACCAAATTGGATAACACAGATCGTTACCAAAGAACCTATTTCGCAAATCTTTCTACGTATTTACAGTATGAGATTATTGACGGTTTAAACATTAAGACCGTTTTTGGAGCAGACGTTCGTGATACACAAGATTATTTTTGGAGAGGTCTAGAGTTTGATTCTCGGGCCAGAAGTACACAGACAGCCTTGGATCAGACCGATGTGAAAAGGTCGTCTATTTTGAGTGAAACAACGCTGAACTACGCTAAGACCATAGGAAAACATGATATTTCTGCGGTTGCGGGTCTAGAATTCCAGAACTTCTACATCAAGGGAACTTCTTTGCAAGGTTCGAATGTGCCTTTTGGAGATATTATCAATTTCAATTTGCTAGAACCAGCTGACATTGCTGTGTCTGAAAGAGATGAGACTATCTCAAGAAGAAGTGTCTTCGGGCGAATCAATTACGCCTATGATAACCGTTATTTATTTTCAGCTTCTCTGCGTCGAGATGGAGATTCAAGATTCGGAGCCAATGAAAGATATGCCACTTTCCCAGCTCTTTCTCTTGGTTGGAATGTGCACAATGAAGCCTTTTGGAATTCCGAGACATGGAGTTTGATGAAGCTTAGATTTAGTACGGGATCTTTAGGAACAACTTCAGATTTGGGCGCATACAATTCCTTGAGTCTTTTGAATCCTAGTGCTACAATTTTTGGAAATGGATTTTTGATACCATCTGATGTGGCAAACGAAAATCTAACCTGGCAGACCAATACAGAAACCAATTACGGTTTGGATTTTGGTTTCATCAACAACAGAGTCCGATTTAGTGTGGATTACTACACTTCTGATATTGAAGATATTTTGATCAATTTCAGTGTTTCTGAAGTTTTGGGTACTTCAAGTATTCGCTTGAATGCCGGTGATGTTCGTAGTTCAGGTCTCGAACTTGAAATGTCTTCAAACATCATCCAGAAGAGTGATTTTAGTTGGAATGTAGGTGCTAACCTATCCACTGTAAATACAGAAATTACAGACTTAAACGGTTTAGATGAGCTCCCTTCTCAAATTTATGGACAGAGTGGTCGAGGCCCTGTGTTTAGAAACTATGTCGGCGGAGAGATCGGTGAAATGTGGGGTATTGAAACTACTGGAGAAGTAGAGATGGAATACCTATCTAACCCGATTGAATTCCCTGATCAAGAAAGCGGGTGGAGCTATGCTGTTGACCAAAACGGAGATGGTGTTATTGACAGAACAAGAACAGTAGAAGAAGGAGGAGATTTGGTTAAGATCGGTCAGAATACTCCTGATTTTTACTGGGGATTAAACAGTAATATGCGATACAAGAATTTCGATATGTCCATGCAATTCCAAGGAGCGCAAGGAGGAGATGTCTACAATATCGATCCTCTTTACTACGGATCTCAATGGGGTCGTGCATTGCGTACTGAATTTGATGCCGACGGCGATGGTCTAGCCGATAACAATGGACAGCCTTATGTTCGTAATAGAGATCAAACCGATGCCATGATTCAAGATGCTTCTTATTTAGCGTTGAGAAACCTTACCCTTGGGTATACATTCGACAATGAACTGATGGATAAAGTTGGGGTGAACTCAGCAAGAATTTATGTAGCTGCAACGAACTTGCTTTATATCTGGGGCGATGACTACACTTCTTTCAATCCGGAAGGTGTGGAAACGACGAACTCAGGTTATGCGGGGCCGACTACGTACGGTGTACAGGTTGGGGCTAGCCCAATTGTAAGAAGCTTTACACTTGGTTTAAATCTTAACTTTTAATGAGCGAAAAAATGAAAACAGTATATAAATTAATATTAGGATTGTTGTTCTTGTTTACCGCATGTGACAACGATTTAGATCAAGTTCCACCGAATATTGCAAGTGCAGATTCACTGGAAGACTTTACTGGAGTATTAAATGCGGCCTATTTTTACCAGTTGGGTTCGGTGACTCCTATGGCCGTGATGGGTGATTTTAGAGCAGATAATGCTTTTATGTTTGAGGCTCCATTCACCGAGTTTGATGAGTTTGATGCTGATTTGCCTGTCATGGAAGATCAGTTCTTTGGACCTTTTTACACTGCCTTGTACAGATCTATTCTGAGTTCGAATAACGTCATAGAAAATGCAACCATTTCGACTCAGATCGGGGAAGCGAAGTTTCTTAGAGCCTTGTCTTACTTTAAGTTGGTCCAGGTATTTGGAGACGTGACTGTGAATTTGTCTGATGCGCCTGCAGTTGATGATCCTTCCATTTTGGTGAGACAGTCTGCGGCGGATGTATACAATAACGTAATTATACCTGATCTACAGGATGCAATTGCCTCCTTGGATAACTCTGGATTGAGTAGTGGAAGAGCAACAAGAATTGCTGCTCAATCCCTACTGGGTAAAGTGTATGTTCACCAAGGCAATTTTGGTGCGGCAGCAACTGAACTGTCTAGTGTAGTAAGTGGTGCTTCGGCAGCTGGTATAGAACTACAGGCCGATTTTGCTACGATTTTTGGAGTTGACAATGATTTGAATCCTGAAATCATTTTTGCTACCCAAGTGTCTAGTTCAATAGTGGACGAGTATGGATTTTCTGAATTCTGGTCTTGGTCAGGTGGACTTGATACTAAATCATTGGAGCCATTGGACTTGGATCTAGTAGCGGCTTTTGATGCTAGTGAGGCAGGTGGTGATACCGACCTGCGAAGAGCGGTGACTATTGATGAAACGCTTTTGGCTTCCCCTAAATTTCCTCAGACGGGTGGTCCAGACCATGATTGGATTGAAATGCGTTTAGCCGATGTAATCCTGTTGTATGCTGAGGCCTTAAATGAAAATGGGAGTACGCCAGCTGCCTTGATTGAATTGAATAAGATTCGAACAAGAGCAGGTCTTTCTAATTCCACAGCGGTTACCCAAGCTGAGGTAAGACAAGCCATTCAGGACGAAAGAAGACTGGAGTTGGCCTTTGAAGGACAGAGATGGTTTGATTTGGTGAGAACAGGAACAGTTGATGCCGAAATGGGTCAGGCTGTTAATCCCAATTACTATCTGTTTCCAGTTCCAATATCGGAAGTGTTGGCTAGTGGAGGTGTGATTACCCAGAATCCAGGATACTAAAATCAGAAAGCTTTTTGATGATTAAAATAATTGATGGTGAGTGTATGTCTCACATAGTCAAGTGATTGAGTTAGTTTAGTTAGGCATTGGGCCGTTATTGGAAGAAACGATAGTGGCCCTAATGCTATAACAAAGTCATATTGTTATGAACTATCACTACAGAATTTTGTAGATTTAACAAACCAATCTGGTTAACCAATCTGGTATCGTCAAAATGAAGCTTGAAATTTTAACAAAAACAGAGAACAATAGTACCCAGCGAAAAATTATTTCGGAACTAAGGGACTATATCGTTTTTAAAAATTTAGAACCTGGTGATAAGATTCCGTCTGAAAGGATGTTAGCCGAAAAATTCAAGGTCAGCAGAAGTAATATTCGGGAATCAATACAGAGACTGGAATTCTTTGGAATACTCAAATCAAAACCTCAAAGTGGCACCTTTATCGCAGATATTGGAAGGGTTGCAATGAGGGGAATGCTAGATGATATATTAAGATTGGAAGATCCTGATTTTAAATCCCTGGTTGAAACCAGAATACTTCTCGAACTCAAGCTTGTTCAATTGGCAGCTGAGCGAAGAACAGATGAAGATCTTCAGGAAATGGAGGATGCTCTGAATGCTTACGAGCAAAAGGTGACTTCAGATCAGGAGGCTGTAGAGGAGGATTTGCTCTTTCACTTGGCGATTGCTAAAGCGAGTAAGAACGTTACCATGAATACATTCATGCTCATTATTACTCCGGAGATCATTACCAATTTTGAGAAGTACCATGTTTGTGATTCCAATTTGTCTAGAAAAGGTATACAAGAGCACCGCGATATTTTCAATGCTATCAAAGATCAAGACACCAAACTGGCTCGGCAGAAAATGAAGGACCACTTTAGTGTTCTATACCAGTACTGTTACCAGACCCAATAGACACACAAGCTTTATAAATGAAAATAAAAGGACTTCGGTGGTGGATAATCATATTGATTTTTTTGGCCACGGTTATCAATTACATTGACAGAACTGCCTTTGCTCTTCTTTGGCCCCAAATGGGAGAAGATTTGGGCATGGACAAGACAGATTATGCCCTATTGTTAAATGTTTTTATGGTGAGTTATGCCATAGGAAAATTTGCATCGGGTAAGTTGTATGACATGATTGGAACCCGTTTAGGATTTACGGTTTCTATCATTGTTTGGTCCGTTGCCTCGGCTTTTCACGCAGTCGCCCGGGGGATTCTTTCTCTATCTATATTTAGAGGTTTACTCGGATTAGGAGAGGCTGGTAATTGGCCTGGTGCGGTTAAAAGTAATGGAGAATGGTTTCCTGTAAAGGAACGCGCTATTGCCCAAGGCATATTTAACTCAGGTGCTTCCATTGGAAATGTAATAGCCCCTTTTGTAATCGTTTTCTTGTATGCCAGATTTGGATGGCAAACCACTTACATTATTCTTGGAGTTATCGGACTCATCTGGGTTATTCCCTGGCTCTTCCTCAATAAGGCCAATCCAGAAAAACACCCGTGGATAACGGATGAAGAACGAAAATTAATCCTTGACAGTCGAATTGATAAAGTCGATGACACCCAAAAGGTAAAAGCCAAAAGTCTAAGTGTCGGTCAAATTCTAAGTCATAAAGAGTCTTGGGGAGTTTTAATGTGTAGATTCTTTATAGAGCCTATTTGGTGGTTTTTTGCCGGGTGGATGCCGATATACCTCAATGATCAGTTTGGATTGAGTATCGAAGAGATTGCTGCCACAATGTGGATTTCGTATCTGATGGCTGCTGCAGGAAGTATTATTGGAGGTCTTTTCGCAAAAGAGATGATTAAAAGATCAAATGTGGATTCAGCAAGAAAACTCACTATTTCAATTGGTGGAGTACTGATTCTGGTTGCATTCGTATGCATAATTACAATGGTAAAAGAAGGGGATTTTATGACCTTCATTTACCTGGCAGGATTAGCCCTTTTTGGATTCCAATTTGCCATAGGCAATATTCAAACTATTTCGAGTGATTTATTCCGAGGACCCTCCGTCGGAACTCTTGCCGGTTTGGCTGGGACAGTTGCTGCTATTTCCCCCATTATTATGAACTGGTTTGTCGGACAGATAACAAATCAGTCCTATACTCCCGCATTCATAGCCATATGCGTATCTGTAATCTTTGGTGTGCTGTCCATTTATTTGCTGATTCGAAAAATCGAACCAGTTAGAAAAAGTATTTAAATCAATTAAGATTAAAAAAAAATTAAAATGAGTAATAACGAAGGAAGAATAGCTGTGATTACAGGTGCTACTGGAGGAATTGGATTTCAGGTGGCAAAACGTTTGGGATTGGATGGTTATACAGTGATTCTGAATGGTATCGAGGATGAAGAAGGAGCCAAGCGAGTGTCTGAATTATCCGCACTAGGGGTTAAGGCCGAGTATTATGGGTTTGACGTGACAAATGAAGATGCTGTCAACTCAAATATTCAGGCGATTGGAGATAAATATGGGAAGATTGATGCCCTAATTAACAATGCCGGTGGTCTTGGTGGTCGTTCCAGATTTGAAGAGATGACCACAGAGTTCTACCGCAAGGTAATGGCGTTGAATTTGGATTCAACATTTTTTGCTTCACGCGCCGCAATTCCTTTTTTGAAGAAGGGTTCTAATCCTTCAATAATCAATTACACTTCTATAGCCGCGTGGAATGCCGGTGGGCCAGGAGCAGGAATTTACGGTACTTCTAAAGCAGGTGTCCATGCGATTACACGTGCACTAGCGAAGGATTTAGCAGAATACGGTATACGGGTCAATGCGGTTTCTCCAGGAACGATCGATACGCCTTTTCACGCACAAATTAAGTCGACTAAACCGGAGGTGTTTGCCTCTTGGAAAAATAATATCCTGTTAGGACGCCTGGGTCAACCGGAAGATGTGGCCTCGTTGATTTCTTTCTTGGTTAGTGATCAGGCGTTGTTTATGACTGCCGAAACAATCCAGATTGGAGGAGGTCAAGGACTCGGGATCTAGTCAAAAGTATATGAGAAGATTAGAAGGAAAAGTCGCCATTGTGACTGGGGGATCCCGTGACATTGGAAGGGCAATTTCATTGAAGCTTGCAGAGCAGGGAGCAAAAGTAGCAGTGAACTACTTAAACTCTGAGGCAGGAGCTCAAGAAGTCGTTTCTATTATAAAATCCCATGGTGGAGAAGCGATTGCGGTTAAGGCGGATGTTTCGAAACTACCGGAGATTACCCATTTGAGAAATACTGTTTTAGATGCCTTTGGGGCTCAAATAGATATTCTAGTCAATAATGCCGGAGGATTGTTCGCAAGAAAAACACTTCAGGAGTTTGACGAATCCTTTTATGACCTGGTAATGGGAGTCAATTTTAAGTCTACGGTCTTTGTTACTCAGGCTTTTGAAGCCCATATGGGACCTGGTGGCTCTATTATAAATATCTCTTCTCAAGCGGCACGTGATGGAGGTGGAGGAGGATCTACGCTTTACGCTTCTTCCAAGGGAGCGGTCACGACCTTTACCCGGTCTATGGCTAAAGAGTTAGGACCAAAAGGGATTCGAGTGAATGCGGTCTGTCCTGGGCTTATTGGAACTAAATTTCATGATGATTTCACGAAAGACGAAGTCAGAAATAAAGTAGCCTCAGGCACCCCTCTCAGAAGAGAAGGGAAGGCGGAAGAAGTAGCCGATATTGTATGTTATCTCGCTTCAGAGGAAGCTTCTTTTATTACAGGAAATAATTTAGATATCAATGGTGGTTTGGCTTTTAGTTAAACCATTTAAAATCAATCAAAAAAGTTGAAGAATTAAATGAAAAAAGTTGTCACCTTCGGAGAAATCATGCTGCGTTTAGCGCCTCCGGGATTCTTGCGATTTTCTCAAGCCAATTCGTTCGATGTTGTTTACGGCGGAGGAGAATCTAATGTAGCGGTATCTCTGGCCAATTATGGAGTGCCTGTTGATTTTATTACCCGCTTACCGGATAATGATATTGGAGCCTGTGCTCTGATGGAAATGCGCAAGCGCGGTGTTGGGACCGATAAAATTGTTTTCGGAGGCGATCGTCTCGGGATCTACTTTTTAGAGACTGGTGCCGTCAGTCGAGGCAGTAAGGTGGTCTACGACAGAGCCCATTCGGCCATGGCTGAAATTGAAAAAGGCATGATCGATTGGAAGGCTGTCTTTAAGGACGTGGCTTGGTTCCATTGGACGGGGATTACTCCGGCTATTTCTCAAGGTGCTGCGGATGCCTGCCTCGAGGCCGTGCAAGTGGCCAGCGAAATGGGGGTAACCATTTCTACCGATTTAAATTACCGAGCCAAGTTGTGGAAGTACGGAGGAGATCGCGAAAAAATAATGCACGATCTCACCTCTTATTGTGATATCATTCTCGGGAATGAAGAGGATGCCGAAAAGCACTTTGGAATCAAGCCGGAAGGTCTTGACATTACCACCCAAGGCGAGCACGTAAAAGCGGAAGCCTTCTTATCGGTTTGTAAGCAAATGATGAAGCGTTTCCCTAAGGCGAAAAAAGTAATTACTACCTTAAGAGGGTCCCTTTCTGCCTCTCACAATACCTGGGCAGGGGTACTTTATGATGGCGAGACCATGTTCAAGTCGAGGGAGTACCAGATCACTCATATTGTTGACCGTGTGGGAGGAGGAGATTCCTTTATGGGAGGATTGATTTACGGATTGCTGCAGTATCCAGATAATGATCAAAACGCACTAGATTTTGCGGTTGCTGCTTCCTGTTTGAAGCACACCATCAAAGGCGATGCGAATTTGGTTACCGTAGCAGAAGTCGAAAAACTCATGGGAGGAGATGCCTCCGGAAGGGTAGCAAGATAAGAGTAATATGGCCACATTTTCACGAATCGAAGTCTTTCAGTGCATGGAGCAAACCGGTTTTGTTCCGCTTTTTTACCACCCGGATGTAGAGTTGGGTAAACAAGTACTGGAGGCCTGTTATCGAGGAGGAGCCCGATTGATGGAATTTACCGCTCGAGGTGATTTCGCCTTTGAGGTATTTTCGGAACTCAACAAATACGCTCGAACACATTTACCCGAAATGATCATGGGGGTCGGATCGATTACAGATGCGGCCGCTGCCTCTCTCTTTATGCAAATGGGAGCTAACTTTATTGTTACCCCTTCTCTTCGAGAAGACATAGCTACAGTTTGTAATCGACGAAAGGTCCTCTGGTCTCCCGGCTGCGGAAGTTTGCAGGAGATCAACCGGGCGGAGGAACTAGGCTGTGAATTGATTAAGTTATTTCCGGGTTCGACTTACGGACCTGGTTTTGTAAAGGCTATTAAAGGCCCACAGCCCTGGACGAGTATCATGCCTACGGGAGGGGTGTCTACGGAGACTGAAAATTTAAAAGCCTGGTTTGATGCCGGGGTCAGTTGTGTAGGAATGGGATCCAAACTCATTAGCAAAGACATTTTGGCTGCATCGGACTTTGGTGCGCTGGAAAATAAGGTCAAGGAAGTGGTTGATACCATTCAATCCATTCGCTCTTAGACCCTTATCCTTCTTTTTAGATTTTAATGAAAACCCGATTCCAAGTGAGTCGGGTTTTTTTGTCCTTAAAATTCTTGTAGCTTACCGTTTAAAACACGCT
>CAZLGZ010000001.1:3393-15700 GCA_964558965.1 uncultured Flavobacteriaceae bacterium | reverse complement strand
AAGCGGTCCTATGGAAATCGCATTGCCAAAGGATCACTGATAGGTCTTTCTTTGGGCACCGGAATGGCTTTAGCCACCGATATCAGTACTGACGACGACTTCTCCAGGGATTTAGGGTATGTTATTTTTCCTTCCCTCGGTGTATTTGGCGGGGGAGTTATCGGAGGAATTACCGGGATATTCAAGAAGCCCATCGAGGTCTACATCAACGGCAATCAGGAGCAAATGCAGAACTTTATCGACTTACTGGGCTCTACCCCTTAATTACTTCCGGCTTGGTAAACAACCTCGCCATTGAAGATAGTCATGGCGATCTGGGTATCCAGAATCTGAGACTCCTCAACGGTCATAATGTCTTGGTTGTAAATGGTGAAATCCGCTAAATACCCCGCTTGGATACTGCCTTTAAAATCTTCTTCGAAGGCACCATAGGCCGCGTCCAAAGTGTAGGATCGCAACGCTTGTTCCCGAGTCATCTTTTGTGCCGGTTCAAAGCCACCTTCTGGAAAGCCTTTCAGTGTTCGGCGACTAACACTGGCGTAAAAATTCGCGATGGGGTTAATCGGTTCAACAGGAACATCGGTTCCATTGACTATCGGAACACCGCTTTCTAGAAGCGTTTGCCACATATAGGCCCCTTCTACAATTCTTTTTTCTCCCAGACGATCGATGGCCCAAGGACGGTCTGATGACAAGTGAATGGCTTGCATAGCAGGAATGACCTTAAGCTCGGCAAAGCGCGGAATATCTTCTGGGTGTAGGTGTTGAGCATGTTCAATTCTAAATCTGTGGTCTGTAGCCTTGTTAGGATTTCCTTTAATGGCGATCTCATAACGGTCCAGGATTTCGCGGTTGGCCCGATCTCCGATGGCGTGAGCGCACACCTGAAAGCCGTTAGCCAGACCAGTGATGGCGGTTTCTTTCACGAATTCCATGGGTAGGGTTTCGTGCCCAAAATGACCCGGGCGATCAGAATATTCCTCCAATAACCAAGCTCCTCTTGAACCCAAGGCGCCGTCGCAATTCAACTTAATGGATCGAAAAGTCAGGCGGTGATCCGGATCGACATAAGGCCCCGTTTTGTACCATTCTTCCAGAAGTTCTTTATCCCAACCCGTTAGCATGGCATACATACGGACGTTGAGTTTCCCCTCTTTTTTCTTTGCCTGGTAGAGAGCAATGTTTTCTCGGCCAATTCCGGCATCGTGAAAGCTCGTGATCCCATTGCGGTGACAAGCTTTAACAGCCAACTCAAAGGCCTTGTTGTACTGATCGTCTGTGATCTCCGGAATGTTTTTGGTGATCAGGAGTTGAGCTCTTTCATTAAATACACCTGTTGGGCGCCCTGTTTTATCTCGGATGACTTCTCCACCTTCTACTTCCATCATGTCAAGGCCTTCCATGGGTAAAACACGTAGTCCAGAGAGTTCCATGGCTTTGGCGTTGGCAAAACCAGCATGCCCACTCGCATGACTCAGGTAAACCGGGTTGTCGGGGGATACCGCACTGAGCATATCGTGGGTCTGAAAACCATCTACGGTCTCACCCGGAATGGAATCCCATTTACTTTGGTGCCAACCGCGACCCAGAATCCACTCTCCTGGTTCGGCGGTCTTGACTCGTTCGGCGACCATTTCTACAATCTCTTCGTAGCTGTTGGTGTTGAGCAGGTCGAGGTTGAGTTCATTAACTCCCAAGCCCATAAAGTGACCATGGCCTTCGATGAGTCCAGGGGTCATGGTCTTGCCTTCCAAATCCATTCTTTGGGTTTCGGCCGTTGCATATTTTTCGGCTTCTTCCATGCTTCCAGCAAAAAGAATAATGCTGTCTTTAACCGCCACGGCTTCCACTTTGGTTTGAGTAGAATCTACGGTATAGATAGGCCCACCGTAAATCAAAAGAGTGGCTTGTTCATTTGTTGCTTTGCTGCAACTTGCAAGCAGTATTAGGGCAAATAAGAAAGACAAAGGATAAGGGAAGCGCATAATGTGTGATTTTCAAAAATAAATCCAAAAGTTACGAATTAATCTCCCTTATCCCTTGCTGGAAATCGCTTAGCGAAGCTCCATAGGTACTTCCATCAGCAGTATTTTGGCTCCACTAAGGGCTTTGATATTAAACTCAGATACCTCCGCTATCCCAAAGCCATCTCGGCGTTCTAAATCCTGCCTCCCTAGCTGCACATCACCTTCTAACACAAAGGCGTAAACACCATTGTTCTGAGGATCTTTTAAGCTGTAGGTCAACTGAGTCCCTTCATCCAATTCTCCTAGGTGAAACCAGGCATTTTGGTGAATCCAGACGCCTTCATCATCTGCATTGGGCGAAAGAATTTGTTGCAGGGTATTGTGTCGGTCTTCCTTCTTAAGACTGATTTGGTCATAGCGCGGACTTACGCCTTGCTTGTTGGGGAAAATCCAAATCTGCAGAAACTTTACTTCTTTGTCCCTATTCGCATTGTACTCAGAATGTTGAATCCCTGTACCTGCGCTCATGACCTGAATATCGCCTTCGCGAATGACCTCTTGGGTCCCCATGCTGTCTTTGTGCTCCAAGTCACCAGATAAGGGAATAGAAATGATTTCCATGTTGTTGTGCGGGTGAGTACCAAAGCCCATTCCTGGAGCTACGGTATCATCATTCAACACCCGGAGTACTCCAAAATTCATCCGGTTTGGGTTGTGATAACTTGCAAAACTGAAACTGTGGTAGGAATCCAACCATCCGTGATTGGCATGTCCTCTGGTATCGGCCTTGTGCAACACTGTTTTTACTGTTGTATCCATACTTATTGTTTTTTGACTTGTTCAAAATTACTTTAGAAGAAAGCCCCAGGCATTCATCTAGATGAATAAAAAAGCCCCGGGTGGTTATCCCGAGGCTTTCTATACTATTGGCAATAAAAAAGTAATTTTTCGATTACTCCTCCATTTCTCTGAGGTACTGATCTTTCCTAACAGCCTTCTTGAACGTTTCTCTTTTCTGCTGAGACTTCTTGGTGTAGTATCGTGAATCTTGAAGCTGTTCCTTCACCTTTGTTCTGCGAAATTTCTGCTTGTAACGCTTTAGAGCGCGATCAATACTTTCATTTGGTTTAAGTACAATACGTAGCATGCAATTTTTTTAAAGTTAGATTAGAGTACCCGAACACGTACAGCGTTCATGCCTTTTTTACCTTGCTCTTCTTCATAACTCACTTTGTCATTTTCTCTGATTTCATCAATCAAGCCAGAGACATGTACAAAAATTTCGGTTCCGTCTTCACCAGTGATAAAGCCAAAACCTTTACTATCATTGAAGAATTTAACTGTTCCTTCTTTCATGGGTTTACTGTTAATTATTACTTGTTTTTCTAAGAACTCGTAGCGAGTATGAATAAGACCTATCCTCTTAGTAGGATTTGAATGAAATTGTTAGAAGAAGAAACTCGAAGAAAATCTTGGAAAGACTGCTTATCGCAATGACAGGGTAAAAGTACCTATAATTCATGGGATTAAGGAGTAATAGTGTAACTAAATGAAAAAAGCCCCAGGTGGTAATCCCGAGGCCTTTTACGTTGAGTTAGTTAAGGTAGTGTTTATCTGTACAAGGTGAAATGACCAATGAACTCTCGCTGATCCGTTTCGCCTTGGAGTTTCAGAATGTACCAGTAATCGCCTGTTGGAAGTTCGGTGCTCTGATAGAAGCCGTCCCATCCATCTTGGTTTCCATTGATCTGGTATACTTCACGACCGTAGCGATCGAAAATTTTGATCAACATATTCGGGTAATTTTCTGTATTTCGCGGTTTCCAGACATCGTTATCGGAATCTCCATCCGGAGTAAAGTAATCCGGGATTTCAATATCGATAAAAGTCATGAAGATCTCCTGGGTGATTGAACATCCGTTTTCATCCGTAACTGTTACACTGTGATATCCTGTACGGTTAATGACAAAGTCTACTCGATCTGTGGGGTTTCCTCCATTAAAGTAGACCTGGTAGTTTCCGGAACCACCTGTAATAGTAGCCCGGATTCTATTTATACCGTTCTCCTGCAATTGCAGTTCCAAAGGCTCAAAGGCCTCAATTTCAAAATCGATGGAATTCATACACCCATTACTGTGTAAAAGAGTAATAGTGTGCATACCTCCACTAAGGTTGGTGAAGTTGTTGTCCAGGGTCATTCGTGCAGGATCCGTAGTATCCAGACCAACCAATACATCGGGGGCCACGGTAGGATCTTCAAAAATGATTTCGACCCTACTTTCTGCGATTCCCATTGGGTCACAGTCGTAGGTTACGCGTGCTTCTGCTGCCAGGTTAATCCCCGGGTTGATTTCGAGAACTTCGGAGCTTTCGCATCCACGAGAATCGCGAACAAAAACTACATATGTACCACTTGTCAGGTTGCTGTAATCCAGAATACCCTCTTGGAAATCTGCGTCAGCATTGCTGTTGAGACTCGTGAAATAAGGTGCTGTTCCTCCTGCAATACTTAGACTGATAGCGCCATCTCCGCTGCCAAGGCAGACTTCATCCGTTGTGCTGGTCGTAAGTTGAAGTTCTTGAGGCTCCACAAGCGTGAATTCAATCACTTCAAAACAACCGTTGCTGTCTTGAGCAATAACAGTGTAATCCCCAGGACCCAACTCTTCAAAAAGACTTTGGTCGTCAAATTGATTCAGGTTTGGAGAAATCGCGAATTGGTAATCTCCGCTTCCTCCACTGATGTTTACTTGTACAGCTCCGTCGTTATTTCCTTGACAACTGATCTCGGTAATATCTGCTGACACATCTAAAGGAGCAGGTTCTGTGATTTGGATAACCGAAGACAAAGCTTCACAGTCCTCACTTTGTACATGGACATAGTAGGTTCCAGGAGGCAGATCGGCAAAAATACCACTGCTTTGAGCCGATCTAATGCTTGTGGCCATAGAGGCATCTGCAAAGAGACTGTACTGGTAGTTGCCTAATCCTCCATCAGCGTCGGCATTGATTAGTGCTGTGCTGTCTCCGTTACAGTTGATAAAGGCCGCTGAGGTGTCTATATCAAGCGTTAGAGCAGGTACAGCTTCGATCGTCAATTCATTACTGATGACTGAAGTACAATTGAAACTGTCTCTTAGGTAATAGCTGTAGGTACCTACACCAACACCACCAAAGACATGAGTTCCTGTACCGGCTGACTCGTTCATAGCATTGAAGGTGATTCCATCCGAACTCCAGGTGTAAGGGCCCGTTCCTCCTGTTGCGGTAAGCACTAGTTCTGCATCACTAGTACAACTCAGTTCTTGGGTTTTGGTCAATTGAGCCCGAACTTCTGTTGGATCTACAATTTGTACTATGGCTGTCTCGAAGACACAATTCGATTCATCAGATATACGAACACTGTAGAAACCAGCTCCCAGATTTTCAAATAGGCCAGTTGCTTGTGGGGTCGAAAAATTCAGGAGCTGTGAACCACCCACATCAGAATAACTTAAAAGTTCATAGTTGTAGTTTGGGTTCACATTACGTGGACCAACAACGGCGGTTACACTGGCATCCTGATCTCCTTCACAAACCAAATTCGTAGCACTGATACTCGCTGTAATAGGATCGGGTAAGATAAAATTGAAAGCATTAGTAAAGACTTGCGTACACCCTAAAGCATCCGTTATTTCAACCGTGTAATCCCCAGAAGAGAGGCCTTCAAATAGGTGGGCATTGGTATTTACAATGTCCGTTCTAGTTCCTGACGGAATATGGATGATCGATATGCTGTATGGGGCTTCACCGCCAGTCGGACTAATCTGTACGCTGCCCTGGTCATCTGTACAACCAACACTAGACATTTCTGTGGCATTGACAGCGATAGGAGCGTCTGGCGTTGTGATGTTAAATGACCTCACTTGGCTACAATCTGGGAATCCATCTTGTTGGACTTCAACCAGGTAATTCCCAGCGGGAACCGCGATCGGAGCTGTTGGTCCCATCGTTGCTGAGCTACCACTTAGGATGGCCGGTCCATCGTCTGAACGATCTGCCGGGGTGCCATTCGTGGAATAGATATTCCAAGAGAACCCGCCACTGAAGGTGGCATCTGTAATAGACAAGCGAATGGATCCGTCATCGCCATAGCAAACAACATCCGCTAGCTTTTCTACTTCTAAGTCAAAGGTATTCGGGTCACTCACGGTGTGGGTCAATACGACTTCACATCCTGTATTGATATTGTGTGCGACAAAGCTGTGTGTACCTACCTGAAGGTTGCTAAAGGTATTCGAAGCCTGGAAGCTTCCTGAAGGCAATTCACGGAACTGGTAGTTCGCAGGATCGGATCCATAATTGGTCAAAGCTGAGCTGATATCAATACGGATACTTTCACCGGAATTTGTACATCCCAAAGTTTGGGTAACCGTGATACTGCTGCTTTGAATTTCATCAAAGGCTGGTATGGTCGCCGTGGTAGTGCCCATGCAACCTTGGTCATCGTATACATTAATGATCAAATCAACTCCGGCAAAATCCGTAAAGTTCAAAGTAGAACTGCTGCCTGATTGAAGGACAGTACCACTGCCGTTATCGACAAAGTCAAATCGAACAAAGGTGCCGCTTCCACCACTTAGACTACCTAAATCAATGGTCACTTGGGCATTGTCTGCGGTATTGTCAGACGTACATCCAAAAGGAGTCACATTAGCGCTCAAACTGATGGCAGTAGGTTCATCAATGACAATATTGGTGATGTCGGTAGTACATCCATTGGGCCCTGTTCCGCTGACCGTATAGGTACCGGCTGGAAGGTTGATAAAGCTGTTGGAAGCCGCATCAAAGGTTCCCGCAACGGGGCTAATGCTGTAACTCAAGGGGTTGTTTCCGTTGTTGATTTCGCTCAGACGAATACTTCCGTCTGAAGCCCCAAGGCAACTCACATCACTGTGGTTTTCGGTAAAGTCGGGTTGAACGGCTGCAGGAACCACGACAGTAAAACTACGGCTGCATTCAGGCCCGCTGGTACCATTGTCATAAATGGTAACGGTATAGGTTTCTGCATTGCTGACCGCCTGAATAAAAGATGGCGTTGGCAATGCTTGACGGCTTATCACTGTACCCGAGCCATCGGTGATTTCGTAGTCATAGCTACCTGAACCGGAGCTCACTTCAATGGCGATTTCTGCATCGTTTGTACAACCTAATAGGGTCATCAAATTCACTGTCGCTTGAAGGGTGGGATGAACCGTGATCGATTGACTATCAGTACAGCCATTCCCATCCCGGATGAATAGGGTGTAGGTGCCCGCTGCAACATTAGTGAACAGACCTCCATTGTTTACAAAGTTTGTTCCTCCGTCGATGGAATATAAAATAGTGGCCGAAGCACTGCTCGCCGTGACTTGAACCTGAGCCGCTCCACCGCAATTATCAATGGCAACGGCATCGATCGTTGGGTTAGGAGAAAGACTCAGAGCAATTCCGCCCAGACTGGCTGAACATCCGTACTGGTCCTGAATATCCACATTGTAGGTTCCGGCAGGGGAGTTTGCTGGAATAGCAATAGGGTTATCTGCCGTTCCGGTGATGGTGACAAAAGGAGCAGGTCCGGTGATGGTATAGGTGAAGGTTCCTCCACCCCCTTGGATGTTGTCTACTGAAATATAGCCGGGGTTTTCACAGGAAATATCTTGAATCACAGAAAGGTTAGCGGTAATAGGATCCAGCTCTTCCAGCAATAGATTCTCACTACCCGAAATACACTGAGGGTTTCCTCCGCTATCAATTTGAACCACTTCAATATGGTATTCATCCGGAGAAAGCCCTGTTACGGTAACTGTTGTGCTGTAAGGCACATTGCCTCCGCTACTCGCTACTGGCGTTCCTGCCAGGTTGTAAAGTGTCCAATTCATCTCCGGTTCAGTCGACCCGTCTGTATCGGTAATGGTGTAGGTAATAGAACCGTTGTTGGCACCACTACAGGATGGGCTGTAATCTGCTGTGATCTCCATCGGGTTGGTGATGATGTCGTTGACATTGACATTACTCTGACGAATACATCCCACAGCATCTCGAACATAGAAGGTATAGGTACGACCCGGTACCAAGTTGGGGAAGGTATACGTTGACCCTAAAGGCAGGGGAGCGGTCCAAGGATGGTCGGCCGGTGCAGCTGGATTGAAATTCGCTGGATCTTCAGAATAAGTGTATTCATAGGGCCCTGTTCCGTTCTGACCTCGCACGGTAACCTGCAATTCGTCGCAATTGACGATGATTGGTAAAATCGTAATATCCAGGTCATCCAGTGGGAATGGAATGATAAAAGGCGCTAAGTCTGTTTGACAAATCGTGTTGCCCGAGCCGTCTACGGTTCTCAAAGAAGGATACACGGTTTGGCCAGAAATAAAGCCCGTGAATTGATCACTTGTTCCAGGAGCACTGTTGTCACCAATCCAGGTGGCCCCTCCATCAGCACTGAATTCTATGGTCCCAAGACTGCCAGGGTATCCACTGAAGCCAAATCCAAAGTCATTGATATTGCCCGTACAAGAAGCAGGGGTAATACCGTCAACAGTGGCGGTGAGTTCTACTGGTTCTACAATACTTACTGTGCTGATGGTTTGAGAACAACCCAGGGCATCGGTAACCGTAATATCATAATCTCCTGCTTGGAGGTTAAAGTAATTGTTGGTGGTACTCATCACCCCTGATTGGGTTTGATCTGCAGCACCGCCATTCGTGACATCCACCAAGGCATAAGTAAAAGGTGCGAGCCCACTGCTTACATTGACCACAATGTCTCCTGTACCACCGAAACATTCAGGATCGGTCGGTGTGGCCGTAATAGTTAAGGGAACAGCAGGGTCAACGGTCACTGTTTCGCTGTATTGGCAAACCGGAGCGTTTCCGTTGTCATCGCGAACATAAACATCGTAATCACCGGCTGCGGCGTTGGCCACACTAAAGGTGTTTGTTGGACCGAAATCACTATCGCTAACTGTTGTGCCGGTTGGGAGGAAGGCATAGACATAATTTCCGTCTCCACCAGAAGGCGTGACTTGAATAGAACCATCCGCACAAGCACTAACGGGTGTTACATCGACCTGGGCGAGAATCTGGTCCTCGATGGTGATACTTTGGGCCGGAACAGTACAGTTGAATTGATCCGTCACTTCAATGGTGTAACTACCATTAGAGAGCCCGGTAAATGTGTGGGTCGTTGCCGTCGCCGGACTCGGAGTGATCCAAGTACCTCCGTTGATGCGGAAGGTGTACCCACCGTTTCCGCCGGTAACATTCACACTCACGGTTCCATTGTTTAAACCATCGTAACAACTGGTCGCGCTGAGGTCATACACTACGGTTTGCGGTGCTGTAACCGTTATCGCCGTTCCTAGAAGTCCTTCGCAGGAATTGGCATCTCGTACGCGAACCAGGTAATCCCCATCAGCAACTCCTGTGAAAAGAGGACTGCTCTGATAGGCTGCAACGATTGTGCCTCCAGAAGTTTCCAGTTGATACTCGTAGCCAGGCGTTCCTCCAGTGGCTGAGGCTTCTAGTGTTGCACCGGCATTAAAACAAGTGTATTGTTCGGTGATGTTTAGCGTTGTGGCTAAGGCGGTAGGCTCACTCAGACTTGTCGAAATACTCGCTGTACAGCTGGTGTCATTTGCTTTGCGAACATCCACGGTGTAGCTTCCTGCGACCAGACTTGCACTTGTTGTAACAGGCGAGGTCATCGAAAGAATCCAATTGGTGCCGCCGTCCAGGCTGTATTCGAATCCGTCCACCGCACTGAAGTTGTTGACTTCAAAACGAATAGAACCATCTGATCCTCCATTACAAGATGGATCATTGCTCGCCAAAAGTTGTGCTGCAAATTCTTGATTGGCCTCCACGACGATGGCGATGTCTTGTGTACTTGGGCAGACTTCCGGAATCTGAGAGGCTTCGATATCATCTAAGACCAAATCATTTCCGAAATCAGAATCCAAGTTGGTTCTAAAAACGATATCGACTTGTGTATTGGCACCCGGATCGAAAGTAAAGGTGTAGTTGTACCAATCGTCCGCATTGGTGTTTTTAGGAACATCTCCGGTGGTTACACTGCTGATCACTGTTCCGGTATTGTCCAAAAGCTCGATCAGGATATCGGGGTTATTTCCATTAGCCGTACTGCGGAGCATATTGTAGGCGTAGAAGGAAAGACTGATTTCACGGTTCGGGAGAACTTCTACATCTCTTCTGGCCCACAAGA
Organism: uncultured Flavobacteriaceae bacterium; assembly: GCA_964558965.1. Lineage (GTDB taxonomy): Bacteria > Bacteroidota > Bacteroidia > Flavobacteriales > Flavobacteriaceae > Aureicoccus. Next base: position 5,488 of record CAZLGZ010000001.1, on the reverse strand, counting down.
TGTTATTGCTTCCATGGGTCGTACTGACGTCAATGGCTAAGAATCGTCCGTTGGTCAGACCAGTGTGATCATTTGGACTCAACCAGCCCGTAATGGGGTTGGTTACAAAAGAGGTCACGGTGTATTCTCCGTTGACCAATATACCTGCAGGACCATAGTTACATGGGGTGATGCTTCCGTCCTGAGGCTCGTAGCAGTAACCGGGTCCTACATCAATATTATCTGTTGTTGGACCAGCACCAAAATCTTCCAGAAATAGGCGACTTTGATCTGGCGTAATCGCACTAGAGTAACCTACTGTCAAAGTATGGTTCCCTGGCGATAAGTTGGTAAATACGGCATTGTCTGCCGGGGTGTTCAGTGTTCCATTCAGGCTGTAGGTATAGCTAAAGTCGGTTGTGTTGGTACTCGAAACCGTCAAGTTTCCTGTTCCGTCACAGTTGTAATCAATGGCGGTAGAAAGGCTCGGGTCAACGGGTAAATTCGGAACGACTATGCTCAGGTTTTCTACACAACCCAGGGCATCCCGGACGGCCAATTGATAGGTGCCAGATAGCAAGTAAGCGGAGTTGTTGTTTCCAAAAGAACTGCCTCCGTCAAAGCTATACTCATAAGGAGCTTGTCCACCATGAGCATTTAGGATTTTTACCAAGGCCCCGGTACCCGTGCTACAGGACTCAGTTTCGGTAATCGCTGGTGAGGCGGTAAGGGCTTGGGGTTGGTCAATGGTGTATTCAATCGTCGCGGTGCACTCGCCTCCCGGAGTACCTGTTGAATCCATCACGGTAATACTGTAAGTTCCTGCCGTCAGGTTGACAAAGGTATCGCTGCTTTGGAAGGTAGTTCCGTCCAAGCTGTACTGGTAGGGTGCATTTCCGCCGGTAACTGAAACAGTCAGGCTAGCCGTTGAAGAATCAGCACAAAGGATAGCAGTGTTCGTCGCGCTCACATTCAGAGCCCCTGGTTCCAGGACTTCGACTACATTCGAGAGGGCATAGCAACCGTTGCTGTCCATAACGATAAACACATATTCGCCTGCTTCTCCAGGATAATAGACGGCTGGGTTACCTCGGTACCCAAAAACAAAGTTGGTGTTGGTTTGGAAGTCTCCTGCTGGAATAGAAGCTGCATCGGTGTAAAGAGGTGTTCCGTCTTTGCTCCAGATCGCAAAAAGGTAATCTGGTGCTGGTTGTCCACCACCGGGAGTCAGGTTAACGGTTCCCGATGTACAGGTGATATTCGCCGTAGTCAAGGCCGAAAGGGTAAGGTCCGGAATTTCGTCAACACGAACCGGTTGGGTATCGGTACAGCCATCTTCGGTTGTGGTGACCACTAAATAATCTCCCGGGTTGACATTCGCAAAAATGTGTCGGTTGTCCGTGGAGGCCAATTGACTGTCTACTAAACTGCCTTGTCCGGCATTCGATCCGTCATCCAAGCGCAGTTCAAAACTGTAATTCGGCAGGACGTTGAGCGCCTGTACATCTACTGTTCCAAGTTGATTACAGTCGGCGGGAGTGGTACTGATGGTTACCTGGTAATCTCTTTCCAAAATCCCAATATCTTCCGTTTCAAAAACACAGCTATTGGGAAGAGGATTTCCGGTATTGGGATCCAATGGAGAAACCTGCACCTTATACGTTCCACTTTGGGTCAAGTCAAAGTTTGGACCGTTGTTGGCAGAGAAAGGAACCACAACAGAATTGTCACCGGCATTAATCAACTGGAAACCGTATCCGCTCCCCAAATTGGTGATGCGGATATTTCCTGGAGTCGTACAGAAAATATCAGAGGAGGTGTAGTTGATGTCCAGATCATTCTGGAATACATTAAAATAGAATCGACTAAAACAGCCGTTCTGGTAATTGATCACCACGCGGTACTTACCTGCTTCGGTGATGGTCAACGTGTTTTGGGTAGCCAGGTTGTTCCAAACACAGGTCCCGTTTTTATTAGCACAATCATCCCCTGCATCCGTACAGCTTCCCTCGTCCAGTTTTTCCCAGACGATACTGTCTGCATCGGTGATTCCTAATTGAATAGTAGCCTCATCGTTTTGGCCACAGAGGAAGATTTTCGGCAGTAAATCGCCATC
>CAZLGZ010000001.1:0-3293 GCA_964558965.1 uncultured Flavobacteriaceae bacterium | reverse complement strand
GAACAATTGTCAGCGATCGTTACGGTGATTCTGATGCTGTATTCGGGGTCGCCAATTTCTACAAGATCATCCGGTACATTGAAGGTTATTTGCCGCGTTGCTGCATTGTAGGAGTAGGCCACTCCTGGTGCATTTACAACACTTATATTGTCCAAAACCACATTGTTAGGGAGGGTATTAACAATGGTGTAGTTAGTAGCGGCATCATCTCCAATATTTTGAAAGCGGAGAACATACTCTATGGTTTGTCCCAGATTTACTCCTTGACCACTTATATCGATACCTCCTAGATCTTCTGTGGTATTCGATAGAACGATCTGAGGTGCTATAACGGCCACATAACTAGCCGTAGTAACCGTTCCATCAGAATTGACCACAGGTGTGCCTGTACCGTATTCGCCACCATCACCGCCATCGGCATTAACATCTTTATAGAATTCATTGGCATCCGAACAGCCATCATTATCGCTATCTAGGTCCAAATGGTCTGGGATTCCATCATTGTCCGTATCGCATAGGGCTTTTTGAATGACCTCAATTTCAGGGACATTCAAGCCATTTCCTCCTGGATTGTTACCGGATTGCTGAATTCGGATGTATCTCATGGTTCCTGAAACCAAGAGGTTGCTATTGGTTAGCCCGGTCGTATTCCCTAATTGAGAAACAAAGCTTGCATTGGCAAGAGCATCCGCCAGATTTGTGTTGGTTGGAAATGGGGTGGTGGACCCCATCACAAAAGCGTTTGATTGCCCTTGACTATTGCAGTTCCATCGATTCCAAATTCTGACTTCGTCTATAAAATATTCTGCACCTAAATCTACTGTGATCCATTCATTTTCGGTTGTGTCGTCTGTAAGAGGCCCAGTACCATTAGAGCAATTTCCATTGGTATTGCCATCGACAACCATTGAAAGATCACTGTTCGGTCGTGTAGAACTAGCAGTAACTGTTGCTCCAAGGGCAATATTGCTTTCAGCAAAATCGCATTCGTCGGTATCGTAAATACCGTCATTATCATCATCTAAATCAACACTATCAATCACCCCATCATTGTCGTAATCATTGTGGACTGTGATTTGAGCTGTTGGATTATCCTGGGTTGTGTTAACATCAACCTGATCTTGGGTATGAGTAACCGTATTGGCCAGGCGAACTAAGGGGTCAGTTGCAATTTCATCTCCTCTTACTTCCAACTCCAAAACAGCTACACCTCCCGGCGCGAGGTCTCCAATAGTCCAGGTGTCACCTGCAAAACTCCCATTAATGGTAAAGCTAGATACCAGGGTAAGTCCGGCCGGTATCTGATCTGTTACTTGTAAATTGGTGATCGGAACTGCGCTAAAGTTTTGAAGACGTATAGAAAAAGTGGCTGTTTCTCCTTCAACAATTTCGGCCTTATCCACTGTTTTGTTCACTGCAATGTCGGGATCGCAGTAGAGGGCTGTGATCGATTGTGAGTCATAGGTGCAGGGTCCTTTGGTTCCCCTAACAAAGTAGTCCCCAGCAATGGTCGGGGCGTAGCTCGGGCCGTTGGCCCCAGGAATTAGTTGACCATCACCATACCATTGATAGGCATCGAAGTTACCAGTTGCCTCTAAAATCGTAGAACCGACAAAACAACCGGTGCCGCCGATAATTTCGAGATTAACTACGGGAACGGTGTCGAATCCAGAGAAGTATCCGGCAACTCCTCGGGCGCCATTCACTCCAACAAATCCAACGGCAATCGGTCCTGAGGACTGGACACTGACATTTCCTTGCAGATTGGGGATGTAATAGGTTTTCCAGTCAGGCGTACCAGCGGCAAAGACAGGTGCGGGTAAAGTTACAGGGCCGTTGCTGTCAAAAACACGAATATTGGCTTCGGGCGTGGTGGTGGAGGCGGTAATGGTTACCCCGCCGTTGAGGGTTGTCCCTGCCATATTGGTGATGTCCGGAATGTTGTCCATGACATCTGGGAGCAAACAGTTCACTGGGGCAACAAAGTTCAAACCATGGGTGTAGACTTGTCTTGCTCCGGCCATACTTTGGTAAGCATAAACATCTTTTGAAGTTCTTACATACATATTCGCCCCGGCGGTTTGAGAGGAGTAGAAGGTACCAGGGATTTCTACATAGTCTCCGTTATTCAGGGTGGCGTAAGGGGTAGCAGACCCAGAGACGAACACATCGGTATTGTCTTGAGTGGCAATAATCAGTGGGAATTCGGTGGCATTGGTACCGTTCGCTCGTATAAACAGATATTCTTTTCCAAGTCGGTTCTCCGGTACAGGTTGATCAATCGCCGCATCCCGGTTTCCAGAACCGGCTTGACGTCCGGTATTCAGACCCCCATTACTGATCACAATGGGTTTATCGGACTCTACTGTTGAACCAATCCAACCGTCGATGTGGGCTACAGGACTTTGGGCGAGGTAGGTCTCAAAAACAAAGGATTCGTTGGCATTTAGGGTGATGGTGTAGGTGTCGTCAGTCATTCCGCCGGCATTACTACCCTGACGAAATTCACAATCGGGGTCATATCCGTAAAGCTGAACCGTGGTGTTGTCTTCGGTGGCCATGATTCCCAGCGTATTCGATTTTGAATTGTGGGCACCGAGGTTGGGCAAACCTCCCCACTTAAATCGAGTACCCATAGCGACCCGACCTTTGGAGGTGAGCGAGGCGGCTTGGGCACTGGATACCCCGCGGTAATTGACATAGAATCGAAATCCTGCTGGAGATTCAAATCGCAATCCCGAATTGGTTAAGACATACCCGGTGTTGGCATTATTCACCAAGGTGATGTTGTTGTCTCCATTGGGCAGGCTGTGAACAGCAGGAGCCGTATTCGAAATGGTGTAAGAAGCGATGGGCGTCGCATTGGTACCCTGGTAAACATTTACTGTAAAAGGATTGGGTTCCGGCGTGGATAAGTGCACTGCTTGTTGCGCAATGGCAGCATTGTTCCGTCCCTGCTTTAGAGGCGGGAGGTAGTGCAAGTCACTCAGCTGTGCTTGCAGTGCTGAGGTGAATAAAAAGGCGAAGAGGCCCAGCAAAGCGATCTTCGGTGAAATGAATTTCCTGCGTAGTAAAATGCCCATAGGATAATCGTGTACAAGATTATTCCTTAAAAAAAACCACTATTTGCCTCCTGTACAGATATTTGTTCTCAACACAGGGGAATGGGTGGTCAACACAGAGAAAGTTGTTGTGTTAACTTCTCTGTCAGAAAAATTCTAACAGGCTGATTTTACTTGCTTTTCGGGCCAAAAATCAAGATAACTAGGATGAAGTAAAGTCGAGAATTAGAC